>NZ_JALJRF010000020.1:0-81226 GCF_024519835.1 Dietzia sp. Die43
TGGTACTGCACTCGTGAGGGTGTGGGAGAGTAGGTCACCGCCGAACACAACTTCATGACCAGCGGGAGGGACTATATGTTCCTCCCGCTGGTCGCATTTGTACCCTTCTACCCACTCCAGTGCCGGTCTGCCCGGCGCACGTAAGGTGAACGACGTGAACGAACCTCGGTCCGAGAACACCGACCGCTCGCCCCGACGCGGCGACCGCGACGTACCCCGCCGGGGAGATCGGGTGCCACAGGAGCGTCGGAGAGACAACAGCTCGTACGGCGAGCGTCGCGGAAAGCGGTACGACGGCTCGGAGACAGGCCGGTCGGACGGTGCGCAGCAGGCCGATCGACAGGATGCACGTCCGCGTTCCGCCGGCGACGACACCGCACGCCGCGGTGCCGCCTCTGACGGGGGAAGCGGTCCCCGGCGGGCCCCCGTCGGCGGTCGCGGCCGCGGAAATCGACGCGACGGCGGAGACCGACGCGGAGCCGGCGCCCCGGGCGGAGCCCGGCGGGGTGGCCGTACCGGAGACGACCGTAGATCGGAAGGTCGTCCCGGTCAGGAGGCACGCCAGGCGGCCAGAGCTGACGAGCCGCAGCTCCCCGATGACATCGAGGCCGCCGACCTCGACCTCGAGATCCGTCGGGACCTGCGCAGTCTGGACAAGTCCAACGCCGAGTCCGTGGCCAAGCACATGGTGGCGGCGATGTACCTCGTCGACGAAGACCCGCAGCTCGCGCTCGCGCACGGTCGCGCGGCCAAGAACAGGGCCGGGCGCATCGGTGTCGTCCGGGAGACCCTCGGTGTGTTGGCGTACCGCGCCGGCGAATGGTCGGAAGCGTTGAGCGAACTCCGGGCGGCCCGCCGGATCTCCGGCGGGCCGGGCCTGCTGGCGATGATGGCCGATTGCGAACGAGGCCTCGAGAGGCCCCAACGTGCCATCGAACTGGCCCGTGGAGAGGAATCCCGGTTGCTCGAAGGTGACGAGCTCATCGAACTCCGCATCGTGGAGGCCGGTGCCCGGGTGGACATGGGCCAGTTGGACGCGGCCCTGGTGACCCTCCAGGACGCCGGCCTCGACAAGGACGCGCGCGGTGAGTCCGCGGCGCGTCTCGACTACGCCTACGCCGAGGTGCTGCTCGTCGCCGATCGCAAGAGGGAGGCGGCCGACTGGTTCGGTCACGCCGTCACCGCGGACCCCGAGCAGACCACCGACGCGGAGGCGCGTCTCGCGGAGCTCGAGGCGTAGGTCAGTTGAGCTCCCTTTCGCTGGCCGCACGGCACGACGCCCTACTCGTCGATCTCGACGGCACTCTCATCCGCGGTAGCCAGCCGATCCCGGGGGCCGCGGAGGCGCTCGCGAACGCGGGGCTCCCCGTGGTCTACGTGACGAACAACGCGAGCCGCTCGCCCGGGGACACCGCCGACCACCTTCGGTCGCTCGGCTTCTCCGCCGGCGCCGACGACGTCATGACCAGCGCGCAGGCCGCGGTGGTGATGGCTGCGGACCATGCCGATCCCGGTGCCAGGGTCCTGGTGGTGGGACACGACAGTTTCCGCGACCTCGCCCGGCAGGCCGGGTACGAGGTCGTCCTGTCCGCCGACGACGATCCGGAGATCGTCCTGCAGGGACTGTCCCGGGAACTGACCTGGTCGGATCTGGCCGAGGGATGTCTGGCGATCCGTCGGGGTGTGCCCTGGGTCGCGTCCAACGTGGACGCCACGTTGCCCACCGAACGAGGCCTGCTCCCCGGGAACGGGTCCCTGGTCGCCGCCCTCCGTGCGGCGACCGATCGCGAGCCCCTGGTCGCGGGCAAACCGGCCGCCGGCGTGTTGACCGCCGCCGCGGATCTGGTCGGTTCCACCCGCCCGCTGGTCATCGGTGACCGCCTCGATACGGACATCCAGGGTGCGGTCGCCGCCGGGATGCCGTCGCTCATGGTGCTGACCGGCGTCCACGGCGTCGACGATCTCCTGGTCGCGGATCCCGACAGCCGGGCCACCTACCTGGCGGACGATCTCTCCGCACTGTCTGCCTCGGCGGAGGCCAGCCGGATCGACGCCGCAGTGGAGTTGGACGGAACGGTCGAGAACGGTGCCCTGCACCTGACCAGCGCGCCGGAGGCGCTCGATCGGCTCGATCTCGCCCGTGCGGTGGTCAGACTGGCGTGGCGTCACGAGTCGAAGGCATTCCGGGCGGCCGACGAGGGCCTGCGATCCCGGCTGGCGGGTGCAGGCCTCGGCGTCGGCTAGCGTGTAGGCCGTGACGACCCCCGGACCACAGCCACGCCCCGGGCCCGCGGGCCCCGACACCGACGAACTCCGCTCGACGTTCGACGATCTGCTCGCCGATTCCGTCGGGGGCCAGGGCGCTGGACCGGACGGCTCATCTGTCCGGGACGACCAGGTGGCCGCCCTCGACGCCGCCCACGAGCTCCTCGCGCTGGCGCTGACGGCGCTGGACAGTCGGCGCTGATGGTCGCGAAGCGGATGCGGCTGGACGCCGAACTGGTTCGCCGCAAGATCTGTGACAGTCGGGAACGCGCCCGTGATCTCATCGATTCCGGGCGCGTGATCGTCAACGGGGTGGCAGCCACCAAGCCCGCGACCCAGGTCGAGCCGACCACATCGATCGCGCTCACCGCCTCCGATGAACCGGACTGGGCATCCCGCGGAGCCCACAAACTGGTCGGAGCCCTCGAGGCGTTCTCCGACGTGCCGGTCTCCGGAGCTCGGTGTCTCGACGCAGGCGCGTCGACCGGCGGGTTCACCGATGTCCTGCTCTCGCGTGGCGCCACCCGCGTCGAGGCGGTGGACGTGGGGTACGGACAGTTGGTGTGGCGCCTGCGCAGCGACGAGCGCGTGGGCGTGCACGACAAGACCAACGTCCGCTCCCTGACCCCGGACGACATCGGTGGCCCGGTGGACCTCGTGGTCTCCGACCTGTCGTTCATCTCGCTCGCACTCGTCCTGCCCGCGCTCGCAGCGTGCGTGCGCCCGGGAGGCGACCTGTTGCCGATGGTCAAGCCCCAGTTCGAGGTGGGCCGCGAGCGTGTCGGCCAGGGCGGTGTGGTGCGCGACCCGGCACTGCGGATCGAGGCGGTCACCGGTGTCGCCCGGGCTGCCGCGGCACTCGGACTGGAGCCGCTGGGATGCGTCGCCAGCCCGCTCCCCGGCCCGTCCGGGAACGTCGAGTACTTCCTCCACCTCCGTAAGGTCGGCGCGGGAGAGCGACTCGAGATGAGCGCCGAGGCGCAGCAGGCCATACGGACGGCAGTAGAGGAGGGCCCGCAATGAACGGCACGCCCGGACAGGTGCACTCGCGCAGGATCCTGCTCGTCCCCAACGTCGCCCGGCAGGACATCGTCGCCACCGTCGCCCAGGTGGTCAACGCGTGCGCGACCAGGGGCATCGCGGTACGGATGGTGGAGGGCACCAGCGAGAGCGTCGCCACGGGGGCGGGCGTGGAGACGGTCCCTGACATCCCCGAGGCCGCCGAAGGGTGTGAACTCGTCCTGGTCCTCGGTGGTGACGGCACGTTCCTGCGCGCCTGCCAGTACGCCAACGCCGCGGACGTGCCGATCCTGGGGGTCAATCTCGGACACATCGGCTTCCTCGCCGAGTCGGAGGTCTCCTCGCTCAGTGGCGTCGTCGAGCAGATCGCGGCGAAGGACTACAGGGTGGTCGAACGGATGACGGTGGAGGCCACCGTCATCCACGGGGACACCGTCCTGGCCCGGGACTGGGCACTCAACGAAGTCAGCATCGAGAAGGTCTCCCGGCAGGGCGTCCTCGAGGCGTCCGTGGAGATCGACGGCCGACCGGTCAGTGACTACGGCTGTGACGGCATGTTGGTCTCCACGCCGACCGGGTCGACCGCCTACGCGTTCTCGGCCGGCGGGCCGATCGTCTGGCCCGAACTCGACGCCATCCTCGTGGTCCCCAACAACGCCCACGCGCTGTTCGCCCGTCCGATGGTCGTGGCACCCTCCTCCAGGGTCGCGGTGGAGACCGGGGTGCATTCCGGCCCGGCAGTGGTGGTGGTGGACGGACGACGCCTCGTCGACGTCCCGCCGGGCAGCCGGGTCGAGGTGGTGCGGGGCGCGCGCCCGGTCAAGTGGGTCCGACTGGACGACTCGCCGTTCACCGACAGACTGGTCACGAAGTTCGAACTGCCCGTCACCGGGTGGCGTGGGCGGTCCGCTGTCCGGCCCCTCACCTAGGGTGGGTGCGTGCTCACGGAACTTCGGATCAGCGGCCTCGGCGTCATCGACGAGGCCGTGGCCGATTTCTCGCCCGGGCTGTCGGTGCTCACCGGCGAGACCGGCGCGGGCAAGACGATGGTGGTCACGGGACTGAGGCTCCTGGCCGGAGGGCGCGCGGACCCCGGGCGTGTCCGGCGCGGTGCGGAGAAGGCACTCGTCGAAGGGCGCTTCGACCTGGCCGCGACGGCCACCATGGACACCGCCGACCGACGCGACCTCGACGAGTTGCTCGAGGACACCGACGTCGAACTCGACGAGGACGGCAGTGTCATCGCCGCACGCCGGGTGGGTGCGGACGGCCGTTCGCGTGCCCGGCTCGGGGGGAGGTCTGTCCCCGCCGGGACCCTCGCCCGCTTCTGCGCGCCGGTGCTGGCCGTGCACGGCCAGAACGATCAGCTGCGTCTGCTCCGTCCGGACAGGCAGCGAGACGCCATCGACGCCCACGGTGGGGACGAGGCGCGGGCGGCCCTCGACGCCTACCGCGACACCTATCGGCTGTGGCGGGACGCCGAGCGTTCACTGGCGGAGCGCACCGGTCGGGCTCGTGAGCTGGCCCGGGAAGCCGACCTGCTGCGGATGGGACTCGAGGAGATCGATGCCCTGGGGCCCGAGCCCGGGGAGGAGGCCGAACTCGACGCCCGCATCCGCCGACTCACCGATTCCGAGGAACTGCGAGAGGTCGCGGGGCAGGCCCACGACGTCCTCGCCGGTGACGGCGAGACCAGCGAGCCGGTGGTGGGTGTCCTCGACCAGTTGAGGCACCGTCTGACCGCTGCCGGTGACCCCGCGCTCGACCCGATCGCCACCAGCATCGGCCAGGCCGTCGCGGCGCTCGGAGATGCCGCGACCGAGCTCGGCCTGTACCTGGCCGAGCTGCCGGTCGACGCGGCGGACCTCGACTCGGCATTGGAACGACGCCACGATCTCAGGGCGTTGACCCGGAGGTACGGCACCGATGTCGACGACGTGCTCGCGTGGGCGGACAGGGCCCGTACGCGGCTCGGTGAGGTCGACACCTCCGACTCCGCCGTCGCCGAACTCCGTTCCACCGTGGAGCGCCTCGCTGCCGAACTCGACGAGCGCGGAGCCACACTGACGCGCATCCGACGCGCCGCCGGGGACGATCTCGCGGAGAGGGTGTCCGCCGAGCTGGCAGAGCTGTCGATGGGCGGGGCCCGGCTCGTGGTCCGGGTCACCCGATCAGGCGAAGGCCTCGACGGCGCCTCGGAGTCGGGTCTCGACGACGTCGAGCTGGCGCTCGACGGGCCGTCAGGCATCGTCCCGCTCGGCCGAGGCGCGTCGGGAGGCGAGCTGTCGAGGGTGATGCTCGCGCTCGAGGTGGTGCTGGCCGAGAGATCCGGGGGAGGGACCCTGGTGTTCGATGAGGTCGACGCGGGAGTGGGCGGCCGGGCGGCGTTGAGCATCGGTAAGCGGCTGGCCAGACTGGCCAGAACCCACCAGGTCATCGCGGTGACCCACCTCGCCCAGGTCGCGGCGTACGCCGACACGCACCTGGTCGTGCACAAGGACACCGGCGCCGGGGGATCGGACGGGGTCGTCTCCGGGGTCACGGCGGTCGCCGACTCCGATCGGGTGACCGAACTCGCCCGGATGCTCGCCGGTATGGAGGACACCGACACAGGTCTGGCACATGCGCGGGAGTTGCTGGAGAAGGCACAACGGGAAAAGTCTCAAGCTCAAGTCGACCGTTAATCCGACACGCCGGGCAGACCTCCCTGGTCACGTGAATCACACGCGTGATACTCGGCGCATGAAGATGTCGGGTCTGCTCAGCCGTCGTTCCACTGACCTCGCCGGTGTCGTGGGCACCGTCCGCCAGATCGAGGTGGGGTCACAGGTCCCCAGGAAGCTCGGCGCCAAGGACGTCGCCGTGCTCGATCTCAACCGCGCGCCCGCCGACACCGCCCGCGCTCTCGTCGACGCCGGGGTGGCGGCAGTGGTGCACGTGCCCCGTCAGGGGGAGGAGATGCTCCCCCGCGCCGCGTTCCGGATCCTCGCCGCGTCGACGATCCCGGTCATCGAGGACGCGGACCTGTCCGGGGTCGCCGACGGGACCCGGGTGCGGATCGACGACGGCGTCGTCTACTCGGTCAAGTCCGAGGACGAGGTCACGAGCGGCCGCGAGGTCGACCCGGCCACACTCCTCGCTGAGGTGGACGCCGCGGAGAGCGGGTACGTCGAGTCGGCGCTGGCGCACCTGGCCAACGCCACCGAGTTCCTCAGCCTCGAGCACCCGCTGCTGCTGGACGGCGAGGGCCTCCCGTCGATCGACGTCGACTTCACCGACCGTCACGTCGTGGTGGTCACCGGTGACGCGGCCGCGCGCGGCCAGCTCGCCGAGCTCAAGCCGTTCATCCGGGAGTACCGACCGCTGCTGGTCGGCGTGGGTGCCGGCGCGGAGTTCCTGCGCTCCGCTCGGCTGACGGCCGACGTCGTCGTCGCGACCCCCACGGACGTGTCCGACGAGGTCCTCACCGACGGCGCCGTCCTGGTGGTGCCCGCCGACCGCGACGGGCGCGCGGAGGGCCTCGAGAGGATCACAGAGCTCGGACTGGGGGCCACGACATTCCCCGCCGCCGCGACCGCGAGGGACATGGCGCTGCTGCTGGCCTACCACGGGGGCGCCGAGATGATCGTGGTGACCGGCGACGACAGGGGGCTCGAGAACGCGTTCCGCGACTCGTCCGCGCCCTCGTCCACGATGGTCGACACGACCGTCTCCTCCCGCTTGGTCCACGCCGACGCCTGCGCGACCCTGTACCGGTCTCGTGGCGCCGGGATCGGACTCGCCCTGGTCGTGCTCGCCGCCCTGATCGCGGTGGCCGCGGTCGTGGTGGCTCGCGACGCCGCCGCGGACCTGCTCATCTGGGCCGTCGAGACCTGGAACTCCTTCGCGCTCTGGGTCCAGGGGCTCTTCCGTTGATCTCCCTGCGTCGCCACGTCCTGACGCTGGTGGCCGTCTTCCTCGCTCTCGCGGTGGGGGTCGTCCTCGGGTCGACGTCCGTGGCGACGTCCATCAGGGACGCGGTGGTCGAGCGTGAGGAGACGACGGCGGCGCGGCTCGAGGCGTCGCAGGACGATCTGGCCGCGGAGCGGCTCGCCGTCGACCGACTCGACTCGCTGGCGGGAGACCTCACCCCGGCCGTCGTGGACGGTCGGCTCGACGGGAGGCCGGTCCTGACGATCGTGGCACCCGGCGCCTCCGACGAGGACGTCTCGGCGGCCCGCGAGGTCATCGACGCCGCCGGCGGGATCGACGCCGGCCGCGTCACCCTGACGGACACGGCCGTCGACCCGGAGGCGGACGCGGAACTCCAGGCGCTCGTCGCGAACCTGCCCATCGGCACCGCCCCGGCCGCTGATGCGGACCTCGGTACCCAGCTGGGCACGGCGCTCGGTCGCGCGGGGCTGCTGCGCGCCGAGGACGCGGAACCGCACCTCGAGGACGACGACCGGGAAACGGTCCTCACCACCCTCGCGGATGCGGGGATCATCGGCTACGAACCCGGGACCCTTCGGCCCGGCCAGCTGGCGTTGGTCGTGACCGGGCCCCGGGACGAGGAATCGACCGGGGTCCGTGTCGCGGCCCTGGCCCGCACCCTCGACGGTGAGGGCGCCGGTGCGGTGGTCGCGGTGCGGACGGGCGACTCCGGGGGACGCGACGCGGTCAGCATCCTGCGGTCCTCGGCGGAGGAGGACGTCTCGACCATCGATGACGCCGGTACCGAGGCGGGACGTCTGGCGACGACGCTGGCGCTGGCGGAGCAGCTCGACGGTGGGCAGGGCCACTACGGGCTGAGGCCGGACGCGACCGCCGCGGCGCCGTCGCTCCCCCCGACGCCGGAGCGGTGATAGCCTGAAGCCCCGTGGGGTGCACCGGAGCCACACCAGCATTCATCCATTCCGGCGTATGGACACGGGAGTCCCCTTGGCACTGAACCGAACCGCATCGCGGTCCGAGACCAAGCACATCTTCGTCACCGGCGGCGTGGCGTCGTCGCTGGGCAAGGGGCTCACCGCCTCGAGTCTCGGGCAGTTGCTCACCGCCCGCGGTCTCCGTGTGACCATGCAGAAGCTGGACCCGTACATCAACGTGGACCCCGGCACGATGAACCCCTTCCAGCACGGTGAGGTGTTCGTCACGGAGGACGGCGCCGAGGCCGACCTGGATCTCGGTCACTACGAGCGGTTCCTCGACCGCGATCTGGACGCGAAGGCCAACGTCACCACCGGGCAGGTGTACTCCGCGGTCATCGCCAAGGAGCGCCGCGGCGAGTACCTCGGTGACACCGTGCAGGTGATCCCGCACATCACCGACGCCATCAAGGACCGCATCATCGCGATGGGTGACCCCGACGACCAGGGCCGTCGCCCCGACGTGGTCATCACCGAGGTCGGCGGAACCGTGGGCGACATCGAGTCCCAGCCCTTCCTCGAGGCGTGCCGGCAGGTCCGTCACGAGGTGGGCCGCGAGAACATCTTCTTCCTGCACGTGTCGCTGGTCCCGTACCTCGCCCCGTCGGGTGAGCTCAAGACCAAGCCCACGCAGCACTCGGTGGCCGCGCTGCGCTCGATCGGCATCGTCCCGGACGGGTTGATCCTGCGCTCGGACCGGGACGTCACCGACGGGCTCAAGGCCAAGATCGCGCTGATGTGCGATGTGGACCTCGAGGGCGTCGTGTCCACCCCGGATGCCCCGAGCATCTACGACATCCCCAAGGTGCTGTTCAACGAGCACCTCGACACGCACGTCATCCGGCGTCTCAACCTGCCGTTCCGGGACGTGGACTGGACCGTGTGGGGCGATCTGCTCCAGCGCGTCCACGAGCCGCGCGAGGAGGTCGAGATCGCCCTCGTGGGCAAGTACATCGACCTGCCCGACGCCTACCTCTCGGTCACCGAGGCACTGCGCGCCGGCGGCTTCGCGCACCACGCCCGGGTCAACATCCGGTGGGTCGAGTCCGATGCCTGCACCACCGAGGCCGGCGCACGCGAGGCGCTCCGGGGCGTGGACGGCATGCTCATCCCCGGAGGGTTCGGTATCCGTGGCATCGAGGGCAAACTCGGCGCCATCTCGTGGTCGCGCAAGAACCGCATCCCGTTGCTCGGCCTGTGCCTCGGACTGCAGTGCTCGGTGATCGAGGCGGCCCGCTCGGTCGGCCTCGAGGGTGCCTCCTCCACCGAGTTCGACCCCGGTGCCGAGCACCCGGTCATCTCGACCATGGCCGACCAGGTGGACGCGGTCGCCGGCAACGCCGACCTCGGCGGCACCATGCGTCTGGGCTCCTACCCGGCCACGCTCACCAAGGGCTCGGTCGTGGCCGAGGCGTACGGGTCCACCGAGATCACCGAACGCCACCGCCACCGCTACGAGGTCAACAACGCCTACCGCGACAAGATCGCCGAGTCCGGCCTGCAGTTCTCGGGGACCTCCCCGGACGGGCACCTGGTCGAGTTCGTCGAGTACCCGCGCGAGCAGCACCCTTTCTTCGTCGCCACCCAGGCTCACCCGGAGTACAAGTCGCGTCCGACCCGCCCCCACCCGTTGTTCGTCGCGTTCATCAAGGCCGCGCTCGACTACGAGAACGAGATGCGACTGCCCGTCGAACCGTGGCGCACCGGTCAGAGCGGGGACACCGGCCCGGAGACCGTGGACGCACCGGACGCCAAGACGTCCAGCGTCCGTGCCGACGAGGTGGACACCGAGGCGACCTCCGACACCCGCGCGGACGGGAGCTGACCGGCGTGTCCGAGCGCGGTGCCCCCGGGACTCACGACTACCGGACCGTCGCGAGCCGTGAGATCTTCGACGGTCGCGTCGTGCGGCTGCGCGTGGACACCCTGACCATGCCGGGCGGGGGCACCGCGGACCGGGAGATCTGTGGGCACGACGACGCCGTCGCGGTGATCGCCCTCGACGACGACGACCGGATCACCCTGGTCCGGCAGTACCGGCACGCCGTGGGGGAGCGACTCTGGGAACTGCCCGCGGGTCTGTGCGACGTCGACGGCGAGGAGCCCCTGGCGACCGCGCGCCGTGAGCTCGTCGAGGAGACCGGCCTCGAGGCCGAGCACTGGCGCCCGGTCATCGAGATGGTCCCGTCCCCGGGGTTCTGCACGGAGCGCGTCCACGTGTACCTGGCCACCGGTCTCCGCGAGGTCGAGCGTCCGGAGGCGGAGCACGAGGAGGCGGACATGGAGGTCGCGCGCATGCCGTTCGCCGAGGCCGTCGACGCCGTGCTGGACGGCCGGATCGTCAATGGTATCGCCGTGGCCGGCATCCTCGCGGCCCACTCGGTGATCGACCGATCCTGACGAGATCGGACCCCCGGTGACCTCGGAGGGCGGCGCCACCGTGCAGATCCGCGGGTATCTGGACCACCTCGCCGTCGAGAAGGGGGCCTCGGCCCACACCCTGGCCGCGTACCGCCGCGACCTGGAGAAGTACCACCGCTATCTCGCGGCTTCGGGCGTCGACGACCTGACGTCCGTGACCGAGGCGCACGTGGAGGAGTTCCGCACCCGGTTGGCCACCGCCGACCCGGACGAGGGACGGAAGGCCCTGGCCCCCAGCTCGATCGCGCGGACCATGGCGGCGGTCCGCGGTCTCCACCGGTTCGCCACCCGTGACGGGGTGACCGCCCTCGACGCGGCCGCCGCCGTCACCCCGCCCCGTCCGCCGCGGCGGCTCCCCAAGGCACTGCCGGTCGACCGGATGATCGCGGTGATCGAGGCGGCCGGCGCCACCGAGACGGACACCGACCCCGCACGCCTGCGCGATCGCGCGATGCTCGAGTTGCTCTACGCCTCCGGTGCCCGGGCCGCCGAACTCGTCGGGCTCGACGTCGACGACCTCGACGGTCTCGACCACCCGGACGGTGGAGCGGTGATCCTGCGGGGCAAGGGTGGTAAGGAGCGGATCGTCCCGGTCGGGCGTCCGGCGTGCGAGGCGGTGGGGGCCTATCTGGTGCGTGCCCGACCCGCGCTCGCCACCCGAGGGGGCCCGGCCCTGTTCCTCAACGCCCGCGGTGGGCGCGTCACCAGGCAGACCCTGTGGAACGTGGTGTCGGTCGCGGCACGACGCGCCGGTGTGCAGCAGGACGTCTCACCACACTCGTTCCGGCACTCGTTCGCCACCCATCTCCTCGACGGCGGGGCGGACATCCGTGTGGTCCAGGAGCTGCTGGGACACTCCTCGGTCACCACCACGCAGGTGTACACCCTCGTCACCGTCGACACGCTCCGAGAGGTCTGGGCCGAGTGTCACCCCCGGGCACGGTAACGTGACCGTGGATACGGCCCGGCGCGCTCGAGACGGCACGCTCGACACGGCACGGGTGAGACGGCGAGGAGAGGAGATGCGGTGGCGCTGAACACTGGGGCGATGGACCCCGCGTTGTTCTCCCGCGCCGAGCTCCTGGGCGCCGACGACCCGGCGGCCGGCGAGGGGTTCTCCGCGATCCCCGAACCGGAAACACTGTCCTCGCACGGGCCCGCCGTGGTGTTGTCGATGTGCAACCAGAAGGGCGGCGTCGGCAAGACCACCAGCACGATCAACCTCGCGGCGGCACTGGCGGAGTACGGCCGCAGGGTGCTCGTTGTGGATCTCGATCCCCAGGGGGCGCTGTCCGCGGGCCTGGGCATCCCGCACCACCAGCTCGATCTCACCGTCTATAACCTGCTCGTGGACAACTCCGTGTCGACGGAGGAGGTCCTGGTCCGGACCCGTGTCGAGGGCGTGGACCTCATCCCCGCCAACATCGACCTGTCGGCCGCGGAGATCCAGCTCGTCAACGAGGTCGGTCGCGAGCAGGCGCTGGGCCGCGCCCTGTACCCGGTCCTGGACCGCTACGACTTCGTCCTCGTCGACTGCCAGCCGTCGCTGGGCCTGCTCACCGTCAACGCGCTGGCGTGCTCGGACGGCGTGCTCATCCCCATGGAGTGCGAGTACTTCTCGCTGCGCGGGTTGGCGCTGCTGACGGACACGATCGACAAGGTGCGCGACCGCATCAACCCCCGACTGCACCTCACAGGCATCCTCATCACGATGTTCGACCGTCGGACGGTCCACGCCCGCGACGTGCTCAGCCGGGTCGTGGAGGTGTTCGGAGACAAGGTGTTCGACACCCTCGTCACCCGCACCGTCCGGTTCCCGGAGACCACCGTCGCCGGCGAGCCGATCACCACGTGGGCTCCGAAGTCCGCGGGTGCGCAGGCCTACCGCGCCCTGGCGCGCGAGGTCATCCAGCGCGGCAGGTGACCGGGCGGTGACCGGCGTCGGGCCCCCGTCGGGTCAGGACCCGGTCGGGTCGGCGACGGAGGTCGGGGACCCGCGGGCGTTCACCGTCCACCTGACCAACTTCACCGGTCCGTTCGACCTGCTGCTGGGGCTCATCGACTCCAAGCGCCTCGACGTCACGGAGGTGGCCCTCCACGCCGTCACCGACGAGTTCATCGCGCACACCCGCCGCCTGGGCACGGAGGCCGGGCTCGAGGAGGTCACCGAGTTCCTGGTCGTCGCGGCGACACTTCTCGACCTGAAGACGGCCCGCCTCGTCCCGTCCGGTGAGGTGCAGGACCCCGAGGACCTGGCCCTGCTGCAGGCCCGGGACATGCTCTTCGCCCGCCTGCTGCAGTTCCGGGCGTTCCGTCAGGTCGCGGAGCTGTTCGGTGAGCTCGACCGCACCGCGCGACACGCGTACCCGAGGACCGCCGGGCCCGACGAGGAGTTCCTGGGACTGCTCCCCGAGGTGGAGCTCGGGGTGGACCCAGACCAGTTCGCCACCATCGCCGCGGTCGCGTTCCGGCCGCGGCCGGTGGACGAGGTGGGGGTGGGGCACATCCACGCCCCCGTCGTCTCGGTCCCCGAGCAGGCGGGCCGCGTCCTGGAGCTGCTGAAGTTCCACGGCGAGGGTCGGTGGGTGGACTTCCGCGACCTGATCACGGGGTGCGACGACTCCCTCGTCGTCGTCGCCAGGTTCCTCGCCCTGTTGGAGTTGTACCGGGCGCGCGCGGTCGCGCTCGCCCAGGACGAGGCGCTGGGGGACCTGTTGGTGAGGTGGACGGGCGGGGACGCCGACGAGGTGACGAAGGGAAGGGACGAGTGGACGTGAGCGACGTGTCGGGGCCCGGGGACCCCGAGCCGGTGGGACCGATCGGGGACGACGACGAGCCCGGTGTGCCGGAGCCGGAGGGGCCGCCGCTCCGTGCCCGGCTCGAGGCCCTGGTGCTGGTGGTGGATCAACCGACACCGGAGAGCGCACTGGCCGCGGCCGCCGGATCGACGGTCGCCGAGGTCGAGGCCGAGCTGCGGGCGTGGCGGGACGAACTCACGGCCGCGGGGAGCGGGATGGACCTGCGGCGCAGCGGCGACGGCTGGCGTCTCTACACCCGCCGCGACCTCGCGCCGTACGTGGAACGGCTCCTCACGGACGGCACCAGGGCCACCCTGACCCGGGCCGCGCTGGAGACCCTGGCCGTGATCGCCTACCGGCAGCCGGTCACCCGGTCGCGGGTCGCGGCGGTCCGCGGGGTGAACGTCGACGGCGTGATGAGGACGCTCGTGGCGCGCGGGCTGGCGGTGGAATGCGGCACAGATGCGGACACCGGGGGCATCCTGTATAGGACCACAGAGCTATTTCTGGAAAGATTGGGACTCACGTCGCTCGACGAGCTGCCGGACATCGCCCCGTTGCTGCCGGATGTCGACCTGGTCGACGAGATGAGCGACGACCCCGCGGACGATCCGCGGATCCCACTGGGGCGGCGCCGAACCGCGGCGCCCGACCCCACACCCCGAGACGACGACGAAGAGATGTGACGTTTTCATGACTGAATCCGCTGGCCGAGACGGCGCACCGGTCCGCCTCCAGAAGATCCTGGCCCAGGCCGGGGTCGCCTCCCGCCGGGCCTCCGAAGAGCTCATCGCCCGGGGACGGGTGGAGGTCGACGGCAAGAAGGTGCGCGAGATGGGCGTCAAGGTCGACCCCGCCACGGCGGTCATCCGCGTGGACGGCACCCGCATCGTCCTGGACGACACCCTGGTCTACCTCGCACTGAACAAGCCTCGTGGTTACCACACGACCATGTCCGACGAGAAGGGTCGGCCCTGCGTCGGCGACCTCGTCGCGGACCGCGTGGACGCCGGACAGCGACTGTTCCACGTCGGGCGTCTCGACGCCGAGACCGAGGGCCTGCTCCTGGTGACCAACGACGGCGAGCTGGCGCACCGCCTCATGCACCCGTCCTACGAGGTCTCCAAGACCTACATGGCGACCGTCACCGGCGTCGTGGGCAAGGGCGTCAACAAGCAGCTGCGGGCCGGGGTGACGCTGGAGGACGGACCCGCCAAGGTCGACCAGTTCTCGATCCTCGACGTCCACGACGGGCGCTCGCTGGTCAAGGTCGTGCTCCACGAGGGTCGCAAGCACATCGTCCGGCGGCTGCTCGCCGAGGTCGGGCACCCGGTCGAGGCGCTCGTCCGGACCCGGTTCGGGGCCATCGCGCTCGGTGACCAGCGCGCGGGCACCTTCCGCAAGCTGGGCCGAAAAGAGGTCTCCGACCTGTACGAGGCGGTCGGCCTGTGAGCGCCCCGACCGCCCCGACCGCGCGTCGACGCATCGCGATCGACGGCCCTGCCGGGACAGGGAAGTCCACCCTGGCCCGCACGCTGGCCCGGCGGATCGGCGGCGCCTATCTCGACACCGGCGCGATGTACCGGGTGGCGACCCTGCAGGTCCTGCGCGCCGGGATCGACCCGGAGGACGCGGCCGCCGTGATCGCCGCGACCGCCGACCTCCCGCTGGAGATCGGCACCGACGCCGGAGCCGAGCGCGTCCTGCTGGCCGGTGTGGACGTCAGCGACGAGATCCGCACCGCCCGCGTCACGGCCGAGGTCTCGGCAGTCTCCGCCGTACCCGAGGTCCGCGAGAACCTGGTCCTCCTGCAGCGGCGGCTGGCCTCCAGCGGGGGCACCGTCGTCCTCGAGGGGCGCGACATCGGCACCGTGGTGCTGCCGGACGCCGAGGTGAAGGTCTACCTCACCGCCAGCCCCGAGGTGCGCGCCCGGCGCCGCACCGACCAGGACCTCGCCGCCGGCCGCGAGGCCGACTACGACGAGGTGCTGGCCGCCGTCATCGAACGCGACCGCAAGGATTCCACTCGCGCCGCGAGCCCGCTGCGGCCCGCCGACGACGCCGTCGTCATCGACACCTCAGACCTCACCCTCGACGAGGTGCTCGACCGCCTGGTCGCGCTCGCCGAGGGAATCCACGCGTCGCACGGCGCCACCGCAGAAGGGAACGCATGATGCCGACCAACGAGGATAACCCCGAGTTCGACCTGCCCGCCGGTCCCGGTGAGGAGACCATCGAGGACGGCTGGAATGACGACACCGACTGGGAGGCGGTCGCCGCGGAGTTCGCCGACGAGATCGGGGCGGTCACCGAGGGCGTGGAGATCCTTCCCACCGTCGCGATCGTCGGCCGACCCAACGTCGGGAAGTCCACCCTGGTGAACCGCATCATCGGCCGCCGGGAGGCCGTCGTCGAGGACGTCCCGGGCGTCACCCGCGACCGGGTCTCCTACGAGGCACTGTGGAACGGCCGCACCTTCATGGTGCAGGACACCGGTGGCTGGGAGCAGGATGCCAAGGGCATGCACCGCTCCATCGCGCAGCAGGCCGAGATCGCCATGGGCACGGCCGACCTCATCGTGCTGGTGTGCGACGGCACGGTGGGCATCACCGCCGCCGACGCAACGGTGGCCAAGAGCCTGCGTCGGTCCGACACCCCGGTCATCCTCGCCGTCAACAAGGTCGACAGCGAGAAGGCCGAACTGGAGGCGGCCGAGTTCTGGTCCCTCGGCCTGGACGAGCCTCACGCCATCTCCGCCGCCCATGGTCGCGGCACGGCAGACCTCCTCGACGAGATCCTGCGGCAGCTGCCGTCCAAGGCGAGGATGCGCGAGGCCACCGATGTGCCGCGGCGCGTCGCGCTCGTCGGCAAGCCCAACGTCGGTAAGTCGAGTCTGCTCAACAAGCTGACCGGCGAAGAGCGGTCGGTGGTCGACAACGTCGCCGGCACCACCGTCGACCCCGTCGACTCGCTCGTGGAGCTCGGGGGACGCACCTGGCGGTTCGTCGACACCGCCGGCCTGCGCCGCAAGGTCAACCAGGCCTACGGTCACGAGTACTACGCCTCGCTGCGTACCCGTGGTGCGATCGAGGCGGCCGAGGTGGTCGTCCTCCTGCTCGACGCCTCCGAGCCCATCACGGAGCAGGACCTCCGGGTCATCTCCATGGTCGCCGACGCCGGCCGTGCGCTGGTGATCGCGTTCAACAAGTGGGACCTGGTCGACGAGGACCGGCGGTACGACCTCGACAAGGAGATCGACCGCGAACTGTCCCGGGTGCTGAGCTGGGCCCACCGGGTCAACATTTCGGCCAGGACCGGCCGCGCCCTGGCCAAGCTCGTGCCCGCGATGGAGACGGCGCTGGACTCCTGGGACAAGCGGATCCCCACCGGGCCCCTCAACACGTGGATGAGCGAGGTCGTCGCCGCGACCCCGCCGCCCATGCGTGGTGGTCGTCTGCCGCGGATCAGGTTCTGCACCCAGGCCACCACCCGGCCCCCGACGTTCGTGTTCTTCTCCACGGGGTTCCTCGAGGCCGGGTACCGGCGCTTCCTCGAGCGTCGGCTCCGTGAGACCTTCGGCTTCGATGGTTCCCCGGTCCGGGTGAACGTGCGGGTCAAGGAGCGTCGACAGCGCAAGTGACCTGCCGATTGGAGTCCGACGGAACCGGTGCGCTAGGGTAATCGAGTCGCCGCGCGAGCCGCGGTGGCGGACGGGCTGTGGCGCAGCTTGGTAGCGCACTTGACTGGGGGTCAAGGGGTCGCAGGTTCAAATCCTGTCAGCCCGACACGGAGAAACCCCGGGTCAGAGAAATCTGACCCGGGGTTTCGTCGTATCTGTCGGCTCTGGCGTCCCCTGGTGCACGGGAGGGGCGCGGTCCGGTTCCCGGTCGTGGTCGCTACCTCGGCCTTGACCCCGCTATGCCGTGCCGGGTGTGATGGCGGGCATGACAGAGGATGTTCGGTTCACCAGTACGAGGGGCCCCGAGCTCGCCGGCGCGCTGGAGGCCCCCGAGGTCGGGCAGCGCGGGTGGGGGCTGTTCGTGCACGGCTTCACACTGGGCAAGGACTCGCCGGCCGCGTTCCGCATCTCCCGCAGCCTCGCCGAGGAGGGGATCGGGATGTTGCGCTATGACAATCTCGGCATCGGTGAGTCCGACGGTGTCCTGGGTGACGGGTCGTTCTCCGTGAAGGTGGCCGACACGGTGCGTGCCGCGGAGTTCCTGGCAGACCGGGGGACCCCGCCGGATCTGCTCGTCGGCCACTCGTGGGGCGGGGCCGCGGCGATCCTGGCGGCGCAGGAGATACCGAGCGTCAGGGCGGTGGTCACCATCGGGGCGCCCGCCGAGCCCGCCGAGGTGGAGCGGCACTACGACGCGATCGCCGGCACGGTCCTGGAGGAGGGCAGTGGCACCTGGTCGATGGGTGGCCGCGCGATGACCCTCAAGCGAGAGTTCGTCGAGGACGTGCGCCGGGCAGACCTCATCGGCCGGGTGCACACCCTCGACCGGCCACTACTGGTCATCCATTCGCCCACCGACGCGACGGTGGGCATCGACAACGCCGCCCAGATCTTCCGGGCGGCGCTCCACCCGCGCAGCTTCGTCTCGCTGGAGGGGTCGGACCACTTCCTCACGGTGGACGGGCAGGCACAGCGAGCCGCGAAGATCATCAGCGCCTGGGTCGACCAGTACCTCTGACGCGCCGGCCCGGTGGTGGTGCCGGGGAACACCGGGCCGGGGCCTACCGTTGTAACCGATAGGAATCCCGTGAGAGGAGCCGCGCGCCGGACGCGCGGGCGAGGAGGGGCATGGTCGACGAGCGCACGCCACAGACGGCACGGGACCGGATCGTGTCCGACGTCGACCGGATGTGCCGGGGGGAGGGGCAGGCCCCGGTGGCGGAATTGTCCGACAGGGCCGCGTTGCTCGTGGCCTGCGGGCTGGTCGAGCCCCGCATCGGCGACGTCGTCCTGGCCCGGTTGCACCGCAATCTCCCGTTCCCGACGGTCAACGGGTTCCACCAGGTTCGGATTATCGAGGAACAACGCCACGACCTCCGACGGATCCTCGGCACCCCGGTGCCGTCCATGTTGCGGATGGCGTTGCGTACCCGGTTGGCGGATCTCGACCGGAGGTATCTCGTCCTGCGGACCGGGTTCACACGGGGTACCGGCGTCTGGGCGTTCCGGGTGAAGGACATCCGCGCCGACCGTCGGCGCGGCGTGCACCTGGACACCGATGACCGCGGCCGGTTGTTCGACGCACTGGCATCGACGCCGACGATGGCCGCCGTTCCGCTCGTGCCCCGGACCCTCGCAGAACTCGGGACCGTCGCCGCGGCCAGGGGTCAGCGTGAGATGGGCAGGGTGGTGCTGCCACAGCGGGTGCAGTCGGTGGTCCAGTCGCTGCCCTCGCTCCCGCACATCCGGGCGGACCGGCGCCGGATCCCGGAGATGTACACGGCCACGCTCATGGAGGTCGGTGGTCTGTACGACCGGTTGTACCGCGCCTACGCGCGGGGCGGACGGTCGGTCGAGGAGATCCGGCTGCAGTTCGATGCCGAGGCCGAGGTGGTCGGACTCGCAGGGGACCTGTGTCGACTTCGCGAAGCGGCGGCGACGGCCGGGGTGCCGCCTGCGAGCGACGGATTCACCACCCTGACCGGCATGGGCACGTCGATCGACGGGGTGTGGGTAGAGGTCGTCGACCGGGCGGTCGCGTTCCGTGAGCTCGTCGAGTCGGTGGAGTCACGGGCGGATGCCGCGGTGGCCGAGGCGGACCGTCTCGCCGGGATCGCACGCGACAACGGTGTGGCCTCGCCCTCGACGCCCTACCGCCCCTCACCGGCGGACGTGGTGGCGGAGAATCTCGCGGCCAGGGCGGGGGATCGCATGCTCTCGACGGAGTCCATGCGGCGGTTGCGGGGCCAGATCGACCCGGAGCGCTAGACGTCGTGACCGGCGGGGCACGTCCCCGCCCGCGTCCCGCCTGCGTACGGTGGACGCATCTGTTCGTGACCGGGAAGGATTCCACGCGTGGGACTGGCCAACCGCTTCTGGAAGCTCATGGGCTCCACCCAGGGACGCGACACCTCGCGCGCGCAGAGCGCGGTCGAGGCCTCGCACGAGTACGACGAGTGGGCGGCGGGACTGGACGACGGCGAGTTCGCGGACACGGCGCACGACCTGCAGCTCTTCGGGGATCCTCCCGAGGACCTCGCCCGCTTCCTCGCACTGGCCAGGGAGGCCGCCGCCCGGACTGTGGGGTTGAGGCCGTTCGACGTCCAGCTCCAGGGCGCATTGCGCATGTTCTCCGGCGACGTCGTGGAGATGGCGACGGGTGAGGGCAAGACGCTCTCCGGGGCGGTGGCGGCGGCGGGGTACGCCCTCCAGGGCCACACCGTCCATGTCGTCTCCGTCAACGATTACCTCGCCGCCCGGGACGCCCGCTGGATGGGGCCGATGTTCGAGCTGCTGGGACTGTCGGTCGGCCACGTCACCGAATCCTCGACACGAGATGAACGGCGTGTCGCCTACGGCTGCGATGTCACCTACGGCTCGGTCTCGGAGATCGGTTTCGACGTACTCCGGGAGCAATTGGTGACGAACCCGTCGGACCTCATCTCCCCGACGACGGACGTCGCCCTCGTGGACGAGGCCGACTCGGTGTTGGTGGACGAGGCTCTCGTGCCGTTGGTCCTGGCGGGTTCCACCTCCGGGGAGGCGCCGACGGGGGAGGTCCTGGCCGCGGTGCGCAAACTGCGCCCGGGGCGGCACTACGAGACCGACTCCGAGCGGCGCAACATCTTCCTCACCGAGGACGGCGCCGAGGCCATCGAGACCGAACTCGGCATCGCCGACCTGTACGACGCCGACCACGTCGGTACCACCCTCGTGCAGGTCAACGTGGCCCTCCACGCATGCTTCCTCCTTCGCAGGGACGTGGACTACATCGTCCGCGACGGACGGGTGCAACTGGTCAACGCCTCGCGCGGGCGCGTGGCCGAGCTCCAGCGGTGGCCGGACGGACTCCAGGCCGCCGTGGAGGCCAAGGAGGGCGTCCCGGTGTCCGAGGCGGGCCAGATCCTGGACAGTCTCACGGTCCAGGCCTTCATCGGGCGGTACGACAAGGTGTGCGGCATGACCGGTACCGCGCTCGCCGCCGGTGCCCAGCTGCGCGAGTTCTACTCCCTGGGCGTGTCCCAGATCGACTCCAACGCCCCGAACATCCGGTTCGACGAGGCCGATCGGACCTACATCGACACCGACAGCAAGACCCGCGCCGTGGTCGAGCACATCGCGACGGTCCACGCCACAGGCCAGCCGGTCCTGGTGGGCACACACGACGTGGCCGAGTCCGAGGAACTGGCCGAGCGGCTGGCAGAGAAGGGCGTCGACTGCGCGGTCCTCAACGCGAAGAACGACGAGGAGGAGGCGGCGATCATCGCCGAGGCGGGTGACGTGGGGAACGTCACCGTCTCGACCCAGATGGCCGGCCGCGGGACGGATATCCGACTCGGTGGTTCCGACGAGTCGCGGCGCGACGAGGTCGTGGAACTCGGCGGACTGCACGTGGTGGGCACCGGCCGGCACCGGACCGAGAGACTCGACAACCAGCTCAGGGGACGGGCGGGACGGCAGGGCGACCCGGGCAGCTCGGTGTTCTTCGCGGCCATGGACGACCCCGTCGTGACCTCCGCGCTCGAACCCGAGAAGATCCCGACCGCCCACGACCGGATCACCGGGTTGCTCAAGGGCAACCGCGGACGTGACGCCGTCGATCACGCGCAGCGGGTGACGGAGGGGCAGATGCTGGAGATCCACGCCAACACCTGGCGCTACAGCCGCCTCCTCGCCGAACAGCGCGACATCCTCGCCGAGCGACGTGCCGCGCTGCTCCGCACGGACAAGGCGTTCGAGGAACTCACGGCCCATGATCCCGAACGGAGTGCCCGGCTGGTGGAGGCGCACGGCCGCGACGCGGTGGTGCAGGGATGCCGCGAGATCATGCTGTGGCATCTCGACCGTGGTTGGGCGCGACATCTCGAAACGATGAACGACGTCCGCGAATCGATCCACCTCCGCGCGCTGGGGCGCGAGAACCCCCTCGACGAGTTCCACCGGATCGCGATCGACCACTTCCGTGATCTCGCTGCCGACGCGGTCCGCGAGTCCGAGACGACCTTCGCCGAGATCGAGTTCACCGACTCCGGGGTGGACCTCGAGGCCAACTCCATGGCACGACCCACCTCGACCTGGACCTACATGGTCCACGACAACCCGATGGCGGCCGGGGGGAACGTCTTCTCCGGAATGATGTCGACGTTCCGATGAGCGCGGCGCGTGACGGTCGACGGGAGACCGACCTCCGGGAATGGCGGACCGGCGAGGGCAAGGTCCTCGGGGCCAGGATCCCCCCTCCCCGGGACGGTCACCTGTCCGCGGCGGTCCCGCCCGGCCTGGGGCCTGACACGCCGGCGAGGGTCCCGGAGGTCAGCGACCGGTTCTGGACGCTGCCCAACGCGATCTCCCTGGGGCGCATCGCGCTGATCCCGGTTCTCGTCCTGAGCATCCTGGCGTGGGATGACCCACCCCTGGCGTTGTGGATACTCGGGGTGCTGGTGGTCTCGGACTGGCTCGACGGCAAGATCGCCCGCCTGTGGAACATGCGCTCGACCTGGGGCGAGCGTCTGGACCCGATCGCCGACAGGATCCTCGTCGCCGCCGTCCCCGTCACCTTCGCTGTGGCGGGATACATCCCTGTGTGGATCGTGGTGGTGCTGATCGCGCGTGATCTCCTGCTGACGACCACGCTCCCGGTCTATCGCCGGCGGGGGCTGGAACCCGAGGTCACCTACCTGGGCAAGGCGGCGACCTTCGCCCTGTTCTGGTCGCTCCCGCTGCTGCTGACCGGCCACGCCGGAGTACCGGGAGGCCAGGCCTTCGAACTCGTGGGGGAGGCGTGCCTGTACTGGGGTGTCGGCCTGTACGCCTGGAGCGGGGGCATCTACGTCTGGCAGGCGTCGAGGATAGCGCGGGCGGTTCCCCCGCGCGGGGCCCGATCGGCTGATGTGGGGGCGCCCGACGGTGTGTAATGTCGCCAGATGGAATTCGAAGTGAGCCACTCGAGAAGGGCGCGTCAGTGAGCGATCAGAACATCCCCGACCAGCTCAGGTACACCGATGAGCACGAGTGGGTGGAGCGGGTGTCGGACACCCGCGTGCGCATCGGAATCACCGAGTACGCGCAGTCCAAGTTGGGTGACATCGTGTTCGTCCAACTCCCGGACGTCGGTGGGGAGACCGAGTCGGGTGAGCCCTTCGGTGAGGTCGAGTCGCCGAAGAGCGTGTCCGACCTCTACGCGCCACTGAGCGGCAAGGTCGTCGAGGTCAACACCGCCCTCGAGACGTCTCCCGAACTGGTCAACTCGGATCCGTACGGTGAGGGGTGGATCGTCGTCCTCGAGATCGCCGATGTGGACGACCTGGAGTCCCAGCTCGAGCAGACCCTCGATTCGGACGGGTACGCCAAGATCACCGAGGGCTGAGCGGGTAGTCGCCGCCCCCGGGCCCCGCGACCGGGGACTCCGACATAGAATCAACAGCACCGCACGGTGAGCCCCCGCTGGGCTCGGACGAGGAGATACGAACGTGACCGAGAACAAGAACATGCCCGAGGCGACCGCCGAGACCACCTCGGTGTTCCGTGCCGAGCTCCTCAACGAATCCGACCAGCAGGCGGCCCAGTCCGACTCCGCCGTCACCGGTGTCGAGGGGCTCCCGGAGGGGCAGGCGCTGCTCGTGGTCAAGCGTGGCCCCAACGCGGGGTCGAGGTTCCTGCTCGACCAGGCCACCACGTCCGCGGGACGGCACCCGGACAGCGACATCTTCCTCGACGACGTGACGGTGAGCCGGCGGCACGCCGAGTTCCGGAGCGAGAGCGAGACCTTCACCGTCGTCGACGTGGGGTCGCTGAACGGCACCTACGTCAATCGTGAGCCCGTGGATTCGGCGTCGTTGTCCAACGGCGACGAGGTCCAGATCGGCAAGTTCCGCCTCGTCTTCCTGACGGGTACGCCCGGGCAGTGACCGCCGCCGGACAGGGCGCCCCGAAAGAGGAGTACCTCTCCATCGGGGGCGTCATCGCACTTCTGAGTCCGGAGTTCCCGGACCTGACGGTGTCGAAGGTCCGGTTCCTCGAGAACGAGGGGCTGGTCACCCCTGAGCGCACGGCGAGCGGATACCGGCGGTTCAGCGTCGAGGACCGCGAGCGCCTGCGGTACGTACTGACCGCCCAGCGCGATCGGTACCTGCCGCTCAAGGTGATCCGGCAGGAACTCGACGCACTGGACGCCGGCATCGCCGACGGGTCGACCACCGCGCTGCGGCCCCGGTCGGGTGAGGACGGCGTCCCCGGCTCCGCCCCGGACGATTTCCGGAGCGACACCCTGAAGAGGCTCACTCGCGAGAACGTGGTCGAGCAGTCCGGGGTGGACGCCGCACTGGTCGACGCATTGATCGACGCCGGCCTGATCGCGGCGGGGCCCGGCGGCTTCTTCGACCCCGAAGCGGTCCTGGTGGCGCGGACCGCGCACGATCTGGCCGGGCACGGGGTGGACGTGCGCCACCTCAGGGGTTTCCGCACGGCGGCGGATCGGCAGACCGGGTTGATCACCCAGATCGCCGGCCCGGTGGCCCGCCAGGGCGATGCCGATGCCCGTGACCGGGCCGCGGAGTTGGCGCGGGAGATCGCGGCACTGTCGGTGTCGCTCCATTCGACCCTGGTGACCGTCGCCGTGAGGCACGCCCTCGAGTCCTGACAGGGACAGCGCCCGCTCGCGGTGAACCGGATCGGGGCTACGCTTGAGACGTGGGAGAGGCGGAGAACATGGGAAAGAACATGCGCGAGGTCGACATCGTCGGCGTCCGTTTCGAGGAGCCGGAGTACGCACCCGTACTGATCCTGCACGAGAAGGACGGTGGCCGGTACGTACCGATCTGGATCGGGGCGGCCGAAGCCGCGGCGATCAGCCTCCAACAGCAGGGGGTGCGGCCGAGCAGGCCGCTGACCCACGACCTCGTGGCCGCGCTACTGGACACCTTCTCGCATCCGCTGGAGCAGGTGGAGATCATCGGAGTGTCCGAGGGGACGTTCTTCGCGGAGTTGGTCTTCGGCGACACGAGGGTGTCCGCGCGCCCGTCAGACGCGGTGGCGGTTGCACTGCGGACCTCCTCGCCGGTACTCGTGAGCCGGGAGGTGCTCGACGAGGTGGGGATCTCCCTCGTGGAGCAGGGCGAGGAAGAGGTCGAAGCCTTCCGGGAGTTCCTCGATCAGGTGAACCCTGACGATTTTCTCGGCGGACCGGAGGCGCCCAGAGAACCGGGCGGGTCATCGTCCTGACGCCTGCGACCTGCGAGTTTGGCATTCACAGTGGCCACACCGATACCAGTTCGCAGGTCAGGACAGACTCTAAACTTCAACTTGAGGTTGAGGTTTACCGCGTGTCCTATTGATCAGGGCCCGCGGCGGGCATAGCGTTGCCCTCAGTGAACTACACCGATGGTGTTCACGCGTCCAGGATCCGGGCATCGCCGCCCGGTACCGTGTCGTCACGATCGTGGCGACACCCGCATCTTGAGGGAGCAATCGTGGCCGACCACACCCGGGTCTCGGAGCCGTCCGTCGCCGATACGAACACGGAGAGTCTCTTCGGGGACCGAGGAGAGGGCACCCAGGCTTCCTTCGACGAGGTGCAGCCCGGATTGTTCCCCGATGACGGGATCCCGGACGGCACGAGCGGGTACCGGGTCCCGATCGCATGCCAGATCGCCGGGATCACCTATCGGCAGCTCGACTACTGGGCCCGCACCGACCTCGTGGTGCCCTCGATCCGTAACGCGGCCGGCTCGGGTAGCCAGCGCCTGTACTCGTTCAAGGACATCCTCGTCCTGAAGATCGTCAAGCAGCTGCTCGACACCGGTATCTCGCTCCAGAACATCCGGAAGGCCGTGGATCAGATCCGGTCACGGGGCGTGGAGGACCTGGCCACCATCACCCTGTTCTCGGACGGCCGCACCGTGTTCGAGTGCACCTCCAAGGAGGAGGTGTTCGACCTGCTCCAGGGCGGACAGGGCGTGTTCGGCATCGGTATCGGGGGCGCGATGCGTGAGCTCGCCGGGTCGATCGCCGAGTTCCCCGCGGAGACGGTCTCCGAGGACGACATCCTGGCACCGGTGGAGGACGAGCTGGCGGCCCGTCGGCGCGCTCGCGCCTCACGCCGCACGGGCTGATAGGCGCCGGTGGTCTAGACTCGGCCATGCGTTCACGCGACTCACGGGAGAGCTCCGCGGCCTTGTCGGTCGCGGGCGCCGAAGGAGCAACTCCTCTCCGAGAATCTCTCAGGCACCCGGACCGTGTAGTCGCCTAACGCCTCTGGAGAGCGGTGGAACAGACCACCCGCCCACGGGGAAAGCCGGGGCCGCACACGCGGCCCGGTGAATCTCTCAGGCGCCGGCACCCGTCCGGCAGGGGACAGAGCGGAGAGGGTAGCACCGGCCCGCAGGCCGCCTGTCTGGGCGGCCCCGCCACCTGAGGAGCACCTGTGACGACGACCCCTGACACCGCCCGGACCGGAGGCGAGTTCGTCGCCCGCCACCTGGGCCCCGACGCCCACGGCCTGGAACGCATCCTCGACACCATCGGCGTGGGTTCACTGGATGAACTCGCCGAGCGGGCCGTCCCCTCGGTCATCCTCGACGAGGTGGGACCGGACGGGCGCGCGGAGGGGATCGACGCGCTACCGGAGCCGCTGTCGGAGGCGGACACCCTCGCGGCGCTGCGCGAACTCGCCAACCGCAACACCGTCGCCGTGTCGATGATCGGCCAGGGCTACTACGACACGCTCACTCCGCCGGTGCTGATCCGGAACATCATCGAGAGCCCGGCGTGGTACACGGGCTACACCCCCTACCAGCCGGAGATCAGCCAGGGCCGTCTCGAGGCTCTCCTGAACTTCCAGACGATGGTCTCCGACCTGACCGGCATGGACATGGCAGGCGCCTCCATGCTGGACGAGGGCACGGCCGCGGCCGAGGCCATGACGATGCTGCGACGGGCCAACCGCTCCTCCAAGAGCCCCCGCTTCGCCGTCGACACCGACATCTTCCCCCAGACCGCGGCGATCCTCGCCACCCGCGCGGAGCCCCTGGGCATCGAACTCGTCACGGCGAACCTGGTGGACGACGGCCTGCCCGAGGGCGAGTTCTTCGGGGCGCTCGTGCAGACCCCCGGCGCGTCCGGTCGTGTCGCCGACGTGTCCCGGCTCATCGAGCAGTGCCACGAACGGGGCGCCATGGTCGCCGCGGGTGTCGACCTGCTGGCGGCGACGGTCCTGACCCCCGCGGGAGAGAAGGGCGCGGACGCGTGCTTCGGCACCACCCAGCGCTTCGGGGTCCCGATGGGCTTCGGCGGGCCGCACGCCGGTTTCCTCGCGTGCCGCAGCGCGCACGCCCGCAACCTGCCGGGTCGTCTGGTCGGGGTGTCGACAGACGCCGACGGACGGGTCGCGTACCGGCTCGCCCTCCAGACCCGTGAGCAGCACATCCGCCGCGAGAAGGCGACGTCCAACATCTGCACCGCCCAGGTCCTCCTGGCGGTCCTGGCCGCGATGTACGCGTCCTATCACGGCGCCGACGGTCTCTCGGCGATCGCCCGCCGGGTGCACGCCCACGCCGACGCTCTCGCCCGGGGGCTGCGCTCGGCCGGGGTCGAAGTGGTCCACGACGAGTTCTTCGACACGGTCCTGACCCGCGTACCGGGACGCGCTGATGAGGTACTGGCCGCCGCCGCCGCGCGCGGGGTGAACCTGTGGAAGGTCGACGACGACTCCGTGTCGATCGCGTGTGACGAGGCCACCACCGCCGAGCACGTCGGGATCGTGCTCGAGGCATTCGGCGCAGGTGCCGTCGGGGCCGTCGAGATCTCGGTGGATCCGGGACACGGGGACCGCACGAGCGAGTTCCTCCAGCACGAGGCGTTCGTGCGGTACCGGACCGAGACCGCGATGCTGAGGTACCTGCGAGCGCTCTCGGACAAGGACATGGCGCTGGACCGGACGATGATCCCGCTGGGCTCGTGCACGATGAAGCTCAACGCCACCACCGAGATGGAGCCCATCACGTGGCCGGAGTTCAACCGACTCCACCCGTTCGCCCCGGCGGACCAGAGCGTCGGAATCCGCGAGCTCGTCGCGGATGTCGAGCAGTGGCTCGTCGACATCACCGGGTACGCGGCGGTCAGTCTGCAACCCAACGCCGGTAGCCAGGGCGAATATGCCGGACTCCTCGCGATCCGCGGTTACCACCGATCGCGCGGGGAGGAGGACCGGACGGTCTGCCTCATCCCGTCGTCCGCCCACGGCACCAATGCCGCCTCCGCGGTCATGGCCGGGATGAAGGTCGTCGTGGTGGCGTGCCGTGAGAACGGCGACGTCGACGTGGACGACCTGCGCGCGAAGGTGGACAAGTACGGTGCCGAACTGTCGGCGATCATGATCACCTACCCGTCCACACACGGCGTCTACGAGCACGACATCGAGGAGATCTGCGCGATCGTCCACGATGCCGGGGGTCAGGTCTACATCGACGGGGCCAACCTCAACGCTCTGGTCGGGGTCGCACGTCCGGGCCGGTTCGGGGGCGACGTGAGCCACCTCAACCTGCACAAGACCTTCTGTATCCCCCACGGTGGCGGTGGGCCGGGTGTCGGCCCCGTCGCGGTGGCCGAGCACCTGCGCGATTTCCTGCCCGGGCATCCCCACGAGGACGGCCTGGGCGCGGGTGGCGTGGTCTCCTCGGCCGCGTTCGGCTCCGCGTCGATCCTGCCCATCACGTGGGCGTACGTGCGGATGATGGGGGCCGACGGACTGCGCCGGGCCACGCTCACCGCCATCGCCAGCGCGAACTATCTGGCCCGGCGTATCGGGGAGCACTTCCCGGTGCTGTACTCCGGTGACGGCGGGTGGGTCGCCCACGAGTGCATCCTCGACCTGCGCCCGCTCATCGACTCGGTCGGCATCTCGATCGACGACGTCGCGAAGCGTCTCGCCGACTACGGCTTCCACGCGCCCACCATGAGCTTCCCGGTGCCCAACACGCTCATGGTCGAGCCGACCGAGAGCGAGGACCTGTCCGAACTGGACGCGTTCTGTGATGCGATGGCGGCCATACGCTCCGAGATCGACCGCGTCTCCGACGGTGAGTGGACCGTGGACGACAACCCGTTGCGGGGCGCGCCCCACACGGCCGAGAGCGTGTCCGCTGACGAGTGGACGCACGCCTACCCGCGCAGCGTCGCGGGGTACCCACTGGGGTCGACCTGGCGCCCGAAGGTGTGGCCGGCCGTCCGCCGGATCGACGGAGCCTACGGCGACCGCAACCTGGTCTGCTCGTGCCCGCCGTTGGACGCGTTCGCACAGGACTGAACCGGCGCCGGGGTCCGGTGTTGTCGTACCCGCATGACACGGTACGGGGCATGACGACGACCGGTCCCCACCCGATCCCCGCACTCCCCGCGGCCTGCCGCGAGTGGTGCCGCGCCCAGCCTCCCGCGCTGTTGGTCGCGGACGAGTACGTCGGGATCGATCTGGACCTGTGGAACCTGCGCCTCGCGGAGAAGGGCGTCGACCTACGCCTGGTCGCCGGTGGCCTCGACGGCGGGCGGGTCGAGTCCGGGTCCGGGTACCTCAGAAGGAGCGACTTGTGGGCGGCGGGTCGGCGCGCCCGGGGCAGTCTCGAGGAATCCGTGGTGGCGCTCTACATGTGCGCCGCCTGGCTGTCCGGCCACCCGTCGCGATCGGGGGTGCGGCGCGGGCTGCCGGACTTCCGGGTGGCCGAGCGGGACCGGCACGGTCGGGTATCGGTCTCCTCCCACGGATACCCACTCGTGCTGCACGAGGTGGTGGACTGGCTCGACGCGCCGGTTGAGGCGATGAACCTCCTGCGGCACGGAGCTCCCGCCGGCAGAGCGGGGCGCGGCGTTCCGGACCTGGGATACCCCCTGGCATCGCTGTACCTGTCGTCGTTGGGCATGGCCTGGTCGGCGCCGCATATCGTGCCGGTCGATCCGGCGGGGATCGGCACCCTGATCCACGCCGGGTGGACCGAGATCGACTCGGCCTCCCGCCTGACCCCGCGCCGATACCAGCGGTACCTGGATGTGGTCGCGGCATGGGCGCACGAGGCGGGCGTGGACCCGCTGGTGGTCGAAATGTGGCTCGTCACGGACTGGCATGACCGGCGGGCGGCTGCCCACCACCCGGGAGCGTCTGCCCGGGCTCCTCGGGGAACCGGCCCGCGCTGACCACCTTGCGCGCTAGTGTCCGCTCCATGGAACCCCGGAGAACGACCGTGGACGTCCCGGTAGGCACCCTCGACGTCCTGGTGTGGGAGCCGGACGGCCACGCGGCCGACACTGCACCGGTGCGTACGGTGTTGGCCCTGCACGGCTTCCCCGAGTCGGCGTGGGAATGGGAGCGCGTCGCCGCGGACCTGGTGACTCAGGGGGTCCGGGTGGTGGCCCCCATGCAGCGTGGATACTCGCCCGGAGCGCGTCCGCACGATGTGGCGGACTATGCCATCGAGCACCTGTCGGCTGACGCCCTCGCCGTGGCGGACAGTCTGGGGCTCGAGCGCGTCCACGTGGTGGGTCATGACTGGGGGGCGTCCGTGGCATGGTGGTTGGCCGCCCACCATCCGGATCGGGTCGCCAGCCTCACGGCCATCTCGATCCCGCATCTCGCGGCGTTCTCCGACGCGATCGGGACGGATCCCGATCAGCAGGCCCGGTCGGCGTACTTCGGATTGTTCCGACAGGCGGGCAAGGCCGAGGACGTGCTCCTCGAGGGAGACGCTCACCGACTGCGCGCCATGTTCGGCGGGCAGGTACCGCCGGATCTGGTGGACCGGCATCTCGAGGTGCTCGGGGAGCGCTCGGCACTGACCGCGGCCCTGCACTGGTACCGCGCGATGCGGCGGTATGACCTCCCCGACGTCACCGTCCCCACCACATTCCTGTGGGGCGGGCAGGATCCCGCGGTCGCCCGCAGCGGGGCCGACGCGACGGCGGAGCGGGTGACGGCCGAGTACCGCTTCCTCCCCCTCGATGACCTCGGCCACTGGATACCGGAACAGGACCCCGCGTTGGTGGCACGCGAGGTCCTGGCCCGGATCGCCTGACCGCTCTGCGGCGCGTCAGTCCTGCCGCAGCTCCCGCTTGAGGAGCTTTCCGGACTGGTTACGGGGCAGTTCGTCGACGAACACCACCCGCTTGGGCACCTTGAACGGGGCGAGGTGCTCGCGCGTGCCCGCGACGATCTCGTCCTCCGTGGCGTGAGCTCCGTCCTTGAGGACGACTACCGCGGTCACCGCCTCGATCCACTTGGGATCCGGGGTGCCGATCACGGCGACCTCGGCGACCCGCTCGTCCCGGTACACGGCGTCCTCCACCTCGCGGGAGGCCACCAGGACGCCGCCGGTGTTGATGACGTCCTTGATCCGGTCGACCACCTCGACGAACCCCTCCGGGTCACGGACCACGAGGTCCCCGGAGTGGAACCACCCGTCGCGGAACGCCTCCTGCGTCGCCTCGGGCTTGTTCCAGTAACCCTGACACAGTTGCGGGGAGCGGTAGACGATCTCACCCTGCTCGCCGGCCGCGACCTCCGCGCCGCTCTCGTCGACGACGCGCGCCTCGACGAAGAAGACGGGACGGCCGGCACTGGCCGGGCGTGCATCGTGCTCCTCGGGACGCAGGACGCACGCCAGCGGCCCGATCTCGGACTGTCCGAAGCAGTTGTAGAAACCGAGCTCGGGGTACTTGTCGCGCAGGCGCTGCAGCACGGTGACCGGCATGATCGACGCGCCGTACTGGGCCTTGCGCAGGCTCGACAGGTCACGCGTGTCGAGGTCGGGGTGGGAGGCCAGCGGAACCCAGACCGTCGGTGCGAGGAACAGCGACCCGATCCCGTCCTCCTCGACGCGCCGGAGGATCTCCGGGATGTCGGGCGCGGCCATCAGGTGCACCGTCGCCCCCAGCGAGAGGTACGGCATCGCGAACACGTGCATGGCCGCGGAGTGGTACAGCGGCATCGTCACCAGTGGTGCGTCATCCGCGGCGAGGTCGAGGGAGAGGATGCAGCTGACGTACTCGTGCGCCAGTGCCGCGTGCGTCATCATCGCGCCCTTGGGCCGCGAGGTGGTGCCCGAGGTGTACAGGAGCTGCGCGAGGTCGCTCCCGGATGCGGGGGAGTCGACGGGCCGGGCCTCGCCCCGATCCACTGCCGCGCCCAGCAGCGTGCCGTCGGCGGGGTCCCCGGCGGCGGGTTGCAGCGCGAGCGTCTGCAGCGACGGCAGGGTCTGGACGACGGTCTCGAGGGTCGGCGCCTGTGCGGGGTCGACCAGCACGAGTGAGGCGCCGGAATCCGTCAGGAGGTACTCGAGCTCTCCGCCCGTCAGGGCGTAGTTCACCGGGACGTGGGTGTACCCCGCCCGTGAGGTCGCGAGGAAGCCGATGAGGTAGGCGTCCGAGTTGACCCCGTAGGCGGCGATCCGCGCACCGTCGTCGAGCCCCCGAGCGGCGAGCAGGGAGGCGACCCGGTCGACGGCTGTGTCGAGTTCGGCGTAGGTCCAGCGACGGTCGGCGAAGGTCAGGGCGACCCGGTCGGGGAACCGGCGGGCGGACCGTCGCAGGATCGCGTCGACGGTCCCGGCGCCGGCGGACGAGAGGGGGGACAGAGGGGTCGTGGTCATGGTCCGACTCTATAGCGGACGGTGACGTCGTACCCCGGGTGGTCAGTCGCCGGACCGGAGGAGGTCCAGGACGGCCCGGGGGATCTCCCCGGTGGCCTCGCGCGGGGTCCACGGTTCACTCGGGACCCACTGGGATCCGCATCCGCGGCACGCGAACAGTGGCTCTCCCCGACGTTCGACCGGGGTCTCGTTCCAATTGCACAGGTCGCGGCAGGAGCGCACGCGAAGGGGTGCGAGGTCGGGGTCCGGGCGGCGTCGCGTGAGCGAGCGGAGGGAAGCGAAACCAGTCATGTCACCAGCGAGGATAGACCGCCGGGAAGGCCGGGGGTAGGCGGGCGGCGTCCGGTGGCGGGGCTGGGCGGGTCGGTGGCCGCCCGGTGCGGCGGCGGTAGCCTGAGGGGATCGGATCGCAGGGGGAACGGAGTGGACCGATGAGCGCATGCCCGTGTGGCAGTGGGGACGGGTTCGGGACGTGCTGCGGTCCGATCGTCGACGACGGCCTGCCGGCGCGCACCGCCGAGCGGCTGATGCGGTCGCGGTACACGGCGTTCGTGCTGGGGCACACGGACCATCTCTGGCGCACGTGGCATCCCCGGACCAGGCCGCCGACGGTCGAGGCATCCGACGTGGAGTGGACCGGGCTCACCGTCGTGGAGGTGGTCGCCGGAGATGAGGGCGACGACGGCGGGGTGGTCGAGTTCGAAGCGCGGTACACCGGCCCGGAGGGCCCGACCGTGATGCGGGAACGGTCGCTGTTCGAGCGCAGGGGCGGGCGCTGGACGTACCTGACGGGGTCGGATCCCGCGGGCGACTAGGACCGGGCGGGGTCCTCCGGCTGGCGGGTCACGATGAACGAACCGATCGTGCCGGGGGTGGTCACGTCGATCCGGCCGATCCTGACACCGCGGGGCACCGTCCAGGCCACCATTCCCCGGATCTCCTCGCCGGGGGTGGCCAGGACCGAGGGGACCAGCGGGTCGTCGACGATTCCCGCGGGGTTCTGGATCCGCTCGAAGGGTCGTCCCGAGGGGTCGAAGGCGGAGAAGTCGGCCGGACCCAACTCGGGCTGCCCGGACGACTGCACGGCACGGACATCCACCACCAGCACGGCGTCCGAGTACGCGGAGGACGGCTCGATCCGCAGGTTCGACACGGTGACGGTGGCGTCCCACAGATCGCCCGAGACGGGGAACGGGCGGTCGAACTGCTGGGATGAGGGCAGCGGGCCGCTGGACTCCGCGGTGGGGGCGGGCACGGCGCGTTCGTCGTCGTCGCCGAGGAGCGACGGAGAGCAGGCACTGGTCAACACGGTCGCCGCCGTGACCACGGCGGCGAGGGCGGCGCGACGCATAGGGGCGCTCCTGTGGCGGGATCGTGCGCCGGGCCGGTCCCGGCAGTCCCTGATCCTACGGCCCGTCGGGGCCGGGGTCATCGGAGGCTCGCAGGTCCCGCGAGTGTTTGCCCGCGACCCGGCGTACGAGGTCCGGGTAGACGTCATCGAGCTCCGCGGAGATCTCGGCCAGCTGGATCTTGAAGTTGACCGGCACGAACACCCGGTCGACGAACTCCGACTCGGCGGTGATCGCCTTGCCGTCGAAGACGTACCGGCACCATAAGGAGTCGCGGTTGAGGATCGCGACCTCGGTCTCCGCGGCGGCCGCGTCCTCCACCGCCGACACCAGCGGACTGCGGAACACGATGAGCGGCAGGGAACGGTGCGCGCGCACGAAGAGCAGGACGCACCCGGCGGGGACGGTGAAGACATCGTGCTCGTCGGCCCGGACGCGCCGCCGGTAGACCTCGGTGAGGGCGGCTTCCACAGCCCGGGTCGCCTGGTCCGGATCGGTGATCGGCTGCGGGCGGAAGTCGTCCTCGCCGCCCGCGGGGCCCCCGGCGTCGGACGGGTCCCCGTCCGGGTCCCCGTCCGGAGGCCCGGGCTCGACCGGACGCGCGCCGACGAGGTCATCCGGATCGGAGTCGGTGACATCGTGCAGGAACACCGGGTGCCGGATCCCGAACACCTGTTCCAGCGTCCCGGCGACGAGGTGGGACAGCTCGCGGGCCCGGTCCGTCGTCAGGCTGACACGGGGGCCGGCGGCGGGATCCGGTTCACGACCCGTGTCGGCGCCCTGCCATCCGAGGGCCGAGAGCTGCGCCAGTTGCGCGGGGCTCAGGGGGGTGGGGGTGTCCTCAGAACCGCCGCCGGAGACCTCGGCGTCGACCCGCCCGGAGGCGACGGCGGTGAACCGGATGTACGGCGTGTGCGCGGAGGGCGCACCGAGGACGGGTACCGCCAGGTCGAAGATCGCGCCGGGGACCAGGTCGCGCAGGAGATCGGCCAGGTGGGAGGCGAAACGGTCCCACCCGGCCGCGATCGACGCGTCCACGTCGAACTCGAATGCCGGCATGCAAGGCAGTCAACCACCGAGCCACCGTCTCCGTGAGCGGTTCGACAGGGTCCGGCGCACGGGTCCCGGCGCGCGCCGATCAGTTCCCGGTCGGCGGATGCCCTGCCTGATAGTCCGACCAGTACTCGTCGGAGCCGTCGAACCCGACCCTGATGCCGCCGCGGTGCTCGATGATCTCCGGTTGGATCGGCGCGATGGTCCGGGACGCGGCCAGTGCGGAGTCGACGTCCGCGAACTCGGCGAGGTGGCGTAGCTGGGTCCAGGTGGGCGGCAGCAGCATCGAGTGGCCCGTACGGAAGTCCGCCAGCAGGTCCACGGGGCGGGCCCACATGGTCAGGTCCACCTCGGTGGTCAGGTCGTCCGGCTCCTGCCCGCCCGGCAGTGCGGCGAGGAAGAACCGGGTGTCGTACCGGCGCTTCTCGACCTCGGGAGTGATCCAGTGGTCGAACGGACGGAGACGGCCGGCGGCCAGCGAGAGCTCCTCCCGCTCCAGGAAGCCGCTGAACGACAACTCGTGGGCTTCGAGCTCGGCCCGGGCCGAGTGGTACCTGCCGGCATCCGAGACCGCGGCTCCGTCGAGGTGATCCGCCAACAGGACACCGCACTCCTCGAACGTCTCCCGGGCGGCGGCGCAGACCAGCCGGCGGGCCCGCGGCTCGTCGCACCCGAGGCGCTCGGCCCACCAGGTGGGGGCCGGGCCCGTCCACGCGAGGTCGGGGTCGTCGTCGGCGGCGTCCACCCCTCCACCCGGGAAGACGGTCATCCCACCGGCGAACGCCATACCCTTGACGCGGCGGGCGACGAACACCTCCGGGCCGGCGGTGGAATCGCGGATCACCATCACGGTGGAGGCGTCCTTGACGGGGCGGGCGGTGCTCTGGTCAACCTCGGTCATGCTGTCAGTCTCGCCCGACGCGGTGGCGCGCCCCACACCGGGGTGGGTGCGGTCAGTCGGAACCCGTGGCGGCCGGAGGCAGTACGCCGTAGAGCACGTGGCGGACCTGCTCGGTGACAGTCCCGCGGCTGTCGCTGACGGGGGAGCGCTCCACCCCGCACCGCACGATGGTCATGTAGAGCACGTCGAACACGGTCTGGGCCGGACCGGCGAGGTCGTCCGCGGTCGCGGAGGTGCCCGAGTGACCTGCGAGGACGCCGGCGATGAGGTCGCGAAGCTCTCCGAGGATGCGTTGCGCCTCCGCGCGGTGCGGCCCGGGCTCCCCGAACAGCGTCTCGCGGTGGTACGCCGCGATGTTCTCCGGCTGCCTGTCGAGCGCCACCAGGAGAGGTTCGCACAGGGTGACGAGATCGTTCACCGGGTCGCCGGTGGCCGGGACGGTCTCGACCATCGCGCGGAACTCGTCGTTGGCGACCATGCACAACAGTTCGCCCTTGGACTGCGCGTACCGGAACAGCGTCCCCGTCCCGACCTCGGCCAGATCGGCGACCTCCTGGGTGGTCACCGAGGAGTAGCCGCGACGGGTGAACAGGTCGCGGGCGGCCGCGTGGATGCGCCGCTGCTTGTCGGCCTTGTTCAACTCCCGGCGGCCGGGTTCGCGGGTGGGGGTCACGAGAACCACTCGGTCGGCGGGCCGGCCATCAGCAACAGCGAGAACACGATCGCCACCACGACGAGCGTCGCCACCAACGCGAGGGCGGGCGACCGCACCGCGAAGGCCAGCACGCGCTCCGGGAGCGTACGCGGGGCGTCGCCCTCCGGGCCGACCCGCCACGGGCCGTCGAGCAGTCCACGACGCTCCACCGACCGCTCGAACGGGACAGTCGCATAGGGGATCACGGCGGAGGCCAGACCGAGGACACCGGTCCCTGCGGTCCACCGCTTGTCGGTCCAGACCGCGACGGTGGCCACCGCGTAGCAGAGGAACACGAACCCGTGGACGCTGCCGCCTACCATGGTCGCCCAGTCGAATCCCAAGCCGTACTTGCCGATCATGCCCAGGATCAGGAGCGTCCAGGTGACCACCTCCGCGAGCGCGAGTCTCTTGTACAGGATGCGGGGGGTCACAACTGTCCTCCATCGATCGGGTCGGGGTTCGTCGCACATGCTACGGACCCGGGCCGCGCGGGTAGGTTCCAGGTCGGGGGCGGGTTCACCCGTGGAGGGCGAGTGAGGCGAAACGCACCTCGCCCGCCTCGTCGCAGGCCGCCAGGTCCACCACACCCTCGATCGCCCAACCGTGGTCGCCCTCCGGGTCGTCGAGCACCTGCCGGACCCGCCACGTATTGGTCTCCACGCCGGGGCCCGACTCGGTGACCGTGAACAGTGCGGGGCCACGGGCCGCCGGACCGGTTCCGATGGCGTCGTACTCGTCCCAGTAGGCGTCGATCTCCGAGTCCCAGTCGGGGTGGTCGGGCACGTCCGCGTCAAGTTCCGCCAACCGCTCGATGTCGTCGCGCGAGAGCAGTTCGACGCGGCGGAACATCGCGTTGCGCACCATCACGCGGAACGCGCGCCTGTTCGCGGTGACGGGCCTGGTGTTCCCGGCGGACTCACCGAACGCGAGCTCCGCGACCTGGGCGGACGACACATCCGGGTCGGTGAGGAGCTCCCACTCGTCCAGCAGGCTCGAGTCCACCTGTCGGACCAGTTCGCCCAGCCACTCGACCAGGTCCTCGAACTCCTCGGAGCGTCGGTCGGCGGGGACGGTCTGGCGCAGTGCCCGGTAGGCGTCGGTGAGGTAGCGCAGCACGGCTCCCTCGGAGCGGCCGAGCCCGTAGGCCGAGACGAGGTCCGAGAACGTCATGCCCCGTTCGACCATCTCCCGGATGACCGATTTCGGTGACGGTTCGATCCCGGCGACCCACGGATGCCCTGCGCGGTAGGCGTCGTAGGCGTCGGCGATGAGGTCCCCGAGCGGCTTGGGCCACGAGATGTCCTCGACCAACTCCATGCGCTCGGAGTACTCGACCCCGTCGGCCTTGAGCGCCCCGATCGCCTCCCCACGGGCCTGGCGCTGCTGGGCGTACAGGATCGGCCGGGGATCGTCGAGCACGGCCTCGATCACCGAGACCAGGTCCAGCTCGGGGGTGGGGGACTCCGGGTCGAGCACCTCCATCGCAGCGATCGCGAACGGCGCCAGCGGCTGGTTCAGCGCGAAATCCCGTTGGAGGTCCACCGTCAGCCGGACGTGCCGCCCGTCGCCGTCGGGCTCCGGGAGCCGTTCCACGATCCCGGCGGCCTCCAGCCCGCGGAACAGCTCGATCGCACGGAGCACGTGCCGACGTACCCGCGCGCGGGTCTCGTGCGAGGACAGCAGCAGGTGCCGCATGTGGTCGTAGCAACTGCCGGGTCGGGAGATGATGTTGAGCAGCATCGAGTTGCTCACCTCGAAGCGACTGGTCAGTTGCTCCGGCTGCGCGCCGACGAGCTTGTCGAAGGTCGACCGGGACCAGTTGACGAACCCCTCGGGGGGCTTCTTCTTGCCCGCCTTGGCCTTCTTCTTGGGGTTGGCGGCGGCTTTCGCGGCGGCCTTGGCGTTCTCGATCTCGTGCTCGGGGGCGAGCACCACCACGAACCCCTCGGTGTCGAACCCGGCCCGACCGGCACGGCCCGCGATCTGGTGGAACTCGCGGGCCTTGAGGACCCGCTGACGACGGCCGTCGAACTTGGTCAGGCCGGTGAACAGCACGGTCCGGATGGGCACGTTGATCCCGACGCCGAGGGTGTCCGTACCGCAGATGACGGTGAGCAGGCCGTCCTGCGCCAGCCGCTCCACCAGCCGCCGGTATTTGGGGAGCATGCCCGCGTGGTGGACGCCGATCCCGTGGAGCAGGAGTTTGCGCAGGGTGCGGCCGAACGCGGTGCTGAACCGGAACCCGCCGATCTCTTCGGAGACCGCGGCCTTGCGCTCCTTGGTCGCCACCGAGAGCGAGGTCAACGCCTGGGCCTGTTCGAGTGCGGCGGCCTGGGTGAAGTGGACGATGTAGACGGGGGCCTTGCCGTCACGGAGGAGCAGTTCCACCGTCTCGTGGACGCCGCTGAGCTCGTACTCGAACGACAGGGGGACGGGGCGTTCGGTTCCACCGATGTGCACGCACTCCCGACCCGTGCGTCGACGCAGGTCCTCCCGCAACCAGTCGACGTCCCCGAGGGTCGCGGACATGAGCAGGAACTGCGTGTCGGGCAGTTCGATGAGCGGCACCTGCCAGGCCCAGCCGCGGTCCGGCTCGGAGTAGTAGTGGAACTCGTCCATCACCACCTGGCCGATGTCGGCGGCCGAACCCTCGCGCAGCGCGATGTTGGCGACGATCTCGGCGGTGGCGCAGACGATGGGGGCGTCGGCGTTGACCGAGGCGTCGCCGGTGAGCATGCCCACGTTCTCGGCGCCGAAGACCTCGCACAGGGCGAAGAACTTCTCGCTGACGAGCGCCTTGATGGGGGCGGTGTAGTAGCTACGGATACCTCGTGCCATCGCCGAGAAGTGGGCCCCCAGCGCCACGAGGGACTTGCCGGAGCCGGTGGGGGTGGCCAGGATCACGTGGCTGCCGGCGGCGATCTCGAGGACGGCCTCCTCCTGCGCCGGGTACGGCGTCAGCCCCCGGTCGGCGGCCCACGCCACGAACGCGTCGAACACCGCCTCGTCGTGCAGGTCGGCGGGGACGTCGTCGAGGTCGGCGAGGAGGTGGGGCAGATGCACCGGTCCGAGCCTAGTCGCCGGGGTCGGTCAGCCGTTCATCTCCGGGCCCCGGCCCGACCCGTCGTCCTCGGCCTGCTGGGCCAGGAACCGCTCGAACTCGGCACCGATCTCGTCGCCGGAGGGCAACGGCTTGCCGCCGGGGTTGAGTGAATCGGAGCCCAGGCGCGTCTCCATGAACTGGTCGTACTGCTTCTCCATGAGCTCGACGGCGGTGAGGACCTCGGGGTTGTTCTCGATCTGCGCGTTGACCTGCGCGGTGAACTCCTCGGCGGCCTTCTCCAGTCCGGTGGTCGGCAGCTCGAGGTCCGCGAGCCGCGAGACGTTGTCGACGAGGTTGAGCACCGCCGCGGGGTACGCGGTCTGGGAGAGGTACTGGGGGACGTGCACGGTGAAACCCGCGGACGGGATCCCGTGCTCGGCCATCCGCAGCTCGAGCAGTGAGGTCACGTTGCCGGGCACGGAGAACTCGCCGGGCCAGGCGGTGAACCCCTGGATGAGGTCCACATCACTGGCGTGGGCGCTGGAGTTGGTCGGCCGGGTGTGCGGCACGCCCAGCGGCATGGCCCCGAGTCCGATCGACATGCGGACGCCGAAGGTGGCGGCCAGATCGATCACGGAGTTGGTGAAGCCGTCCCACTTCAGGTCGGGTTCGAGGCCCGAGAGCAACAGGAACGACGTGCCGTCGGTGGCCTTGACGGCGTGCAGTTGGATCGTCGGCTGGTCGTACTCGGAGAACCGATCGAACGAGTACTTCAGGTGGGGGCGGCGGGACCGGTAGTCCACCAGCTCGTCGACGTCGAACTCGACGATCAGCTGGGAGTCCAGGGTTTCGCGGAGGTGTTCGGCCACGCCCTGGATCGCCTGGCCGGCGTCCGAGAACCCCTCGAGTCCGTGTACGAGGACCGGCCCGCGACCGTCCTCCGAACGCAGGTCGGGAACGGGTTCGATCATTCGGTACAGATCGCTGTGCCTGGCCATGTCGACTCCTCTCGTCACCACACCCCGTCCGTCGGGAGTACGGGGTCGCCCGGTCGTCCATCCGGGACGGGGTTCACAACTGTGACAACGACACCGCGCCCGGGTTGATTCCCCGGTGGCGGTCCCCCGGCCGTTCCCCACAGGTCGTCCCCCTCTCCACAGGCGGGGCGCGACAGGACGCCCGCAGGCCTCCGGTGGCCGACCACGTGCTCGATGGTGAGACCGGTGCACGGCACCTGCGGGCCGGGACCCGGGCGGGGCCCAGGACGCGCGAGACAGGAGACGAATGAGGACGATGACGACCGGCGAGATGATCGACGATGACGGGGCGGACGGACGGGCGACGGTGGTGATCTCCTCGCCGGAGGAGTTGATCGCCTCCATACCGACGATGCTCGGCTTCCCACCGGGCCGGGGGTCGGTGGTGGTGCTGTGCGGCGAGACGGCCGACGGCGGGCAGGGGCCGGTGGTCCGTATGGATGTCGACGGGTTGCTGGGGACCGGACGGGGCGACCCCGATGACGACGAGTTGCTCGACGGTGACGACGACGTGGACGGTTATCACGACGGCGGTCCCGACGACGCTTCCGTGGGGCGCTCGAACCCGGCTGTCGATCCCGGTCCCGCGCGCGGGTTGGCGCAGTTCTGCGCGCGGGAGGGGATCGGGTCGGTGCATCTGGTCGTGGTGCACGAGGACTGCGTGGAGGACTACCACGCGGGCTTGCGGGCGGAGGACGCCGCATCGGCGTTCGAGTACTGGCTGGGTGTCGCGGGCACAGAGGTCGCGGCGGCCTACGGCGTCGGCGAGTTCGCCGAGGGCGCACCGTGGGTGGACCTGTTCGGGATGGTCCGTGGGGTCCAACTCGATCCCGATTCGACGCAGATCGCCGCGGTCCACGCGTACGGTGGCCGGGTCCGGGCCGGCTCGCGGGAGGAGATAGACCGGATGTACCTCGTGCGGGACGCGGACGCCTGCGACGAGGATCCCCACGAGTCGGGGCCGCCGCGGGTGGACGGGGCCCGTCGGGTGGCGGAGGCGGTGGTGGCCGAGGCGGTCGAGCGTCACGACGACGCCGCACGTCGACTGGAGGTGGGGGAGAGTGTCGACGACGACGAGCTCGCCGGAATCGGCCGGGACCTGCTCGTCATCGCGGTTCGGGACGAGATCTACCGGCGGCTGGCCCAGCGGGGTCTGGGCGACGGCGACGGCCGACGTCTCGTGTGGTGGGCGGTCGCGCGCCGGAGGCCGGGGCGTGAACGCTCGGTGGCGCTCCTGCTACTCGGCGCCGCGGCCTACTTCGACGGTAGCGGGGTGCACGCCTGGTCGGCCCTGTCGGCGGCCCTGGACGCCGACGCCGGCAACTCCCTCGCCCGGCTCCTGATCGACAGCCTGCACGCGGGCCTGTCTCCGGAACGGCTCAGGCAGGTGGCCGCGGCCGCCTGAGCCGCTCCGGGTCAGCGCGGAGCCGAGTGCGCGCGGTCGCCGAGCGCCTCGGTGAAGGCCCAGGCGTCCTCGACGACCGTACGCAGGTCGGTGCGGGAGGGTTTCCACCCGAGTTCGGCGATCGCCCGGGCGCTGGAGGCCACGAGCACCGCCGGGTCGCCGGCGCGACGTGGGGCGACGACGTCGGGGATGGGATGTCCGGTGACCTCCCGGCACACGTCGATGACCTCACGGACGGAGAACCCCTCACCGCTGCCCAGGTTGAGCACCCGGTGGGTGCCGGGAGTGTTGGTCTCCAGCGCCAGCAGATGGGCGTCGGCGAGGTCGGCGACGTGGATGTAGTCGCGAATGCACGTGCCATCGGGGGTGGGCCAGTCGTCACCGAAGACCTTGATATCGGCGCGATGGCCGAGCGCGACCTGCAGCACGAGGGGGATGAGGTGGGTCTCCACGACCCGGTTCTCGCCCGCACCGTGATAGGCCCCGGCGACGTTGAAGTAGCGCAGGCTGGTCGCGGCGAGACCGTACGCGGTGGCGTACGACGTCATGGCGTGATCGATCGCGAGTTTGGTGGCCCCGTAGGTGTTGGTCGGACGCGTGGGCATGTCCTCGGTGATGGGGACCTGCTCGGGCTCGCCGTAGGTGGCGGCGGTGGAGGAGAACACCAGGTTGCCCACCCCGGACTCACGCATCGCGTCGAGGAGGGCCAGGGACGTGACGACGTTGCCCTGCCAGTACTCCCCGGGCTTCTCGACGGACTCGCCGACGAGGGAACGCGCGGCGAAGTGCAGGACACCGTCGAACGAGGAGTCGAGAACCTCCGGCGCGCGTACGGCCACGTCCCCCTCGACGAACGTCGCCCCCTCGGGAACCCCGTCCCGGTTACCCGTGGACAGGTCGTCGAGCACCACCACCTCGTGACCGCGCTCGATCAGGACCGTCGCGCAGACCCCGCCGACATACCCGGCGCCGCCGGTGACGAGCAGCTTCACGAGACGATCTCGACCTGGATCGCGTGGGCGTGGTCGCCGTCGAGTTCCACCGTGCGCCCCTCACCGGAGTCGAGCTCGACGAGGTGCCCGCGGCGGGTGGCGGTGACGGTTCTGAGCGGTTCGACGCCCGCGGCCCGGAGCTCGGAGATCAGTTCCGTGTCGATCTGCACGTTCTCACCGATCGCCCGGATCCGGACCCGGTGGGCCACGTCGCTCTCCAGCGCCGAGAGCCTGATCTGGTTGGGGTCGTCGAGGGCGGAGGCGGGGTACCCGATCCGCTCCAGCCCGGGGATCGGGTTGCCGTAGGGCGAGGTCCGGGGGTCATCGAGGACCTCGATGAGCCGCCGCTCGACGTCGTCGCTCATCACGTGCTCCCAGCGGCACGCCTCGGCGTGGACCTTCTCGAGCTCCAGTCCGATCACGTCGACCAGGAGACGCTCGGCGAGGCGGTGCTTACGCATCACACCCACCGCGAGTTCCCTGCCCGTGGCGGTGAGCTGGAGATGCCGGTCGGGGGCCACGAGGACCAACCCGTCGCGCTCCATCCGCGCGACGGTCTGGCTCACGGTCGGCCCGCTCTGCTCGAGGCGCTCGGCGATCCTCGCCCGCAGCGGGATCACGCCTTCCTCCTCGAGTTCGTAAATGGTGCGGAGGTACATCTCGGTGGTGTCCACCAGGTCCTTCACGCTGCAGTCCTCCACGGTCGGATCGTCGATAGGTGTGCGACTCCCCGCAGGCGCGGGCGCCGTCAGGGGTCTGCCTCCGAGACTACCGTCGGGCCACCGACCGGGGTGGAGAGCGGACAATCGGGGGCCGGGCCCGGTGCCACACGCGTAGATTCACGGGTGACGTGCCCCACTGCTCGCTCGGGGTGCTCGGGCCGGGAACGACCCGGCCCACGGGAGGACGGTGGCTATGGCCGGGATCGGGGACGGCGTCGCGGCGAAGGTCGTGTGGAGTCCGTCATTGCTGGAGTACCGGCATTCCGCTGACCACCCGATGAGTCCACGGCGGCTCGATCTGACCATGTCGCTCGCGACCGAGCTCGGCGTCCTGCAGGGTGTCGAGATGCTGGACCCCGGGTCGGCCAGCGAGGACGAGCTACTGAGGGTCCACACCTCCCGCTACATCGACGCCGTCAAGGCCGCCGGCGACATGCCGCCCGGTGAGCATGTCGGGATGAGCCACGGGCTCGGGACGGCCGACAACCCGACGTTCCCGGCGATGCACGAGGCCAGCGCGGCGGTCGCGGGCGGCACGCTGACGGCCGCCCGGGCCATCGCCAGCGGGGCCGCGACGCGTGCGGTCTCCGTCGCCGGGGGGATGCACCACGCCATGCCCGCTGCCGCCGCCGGGTTCTGCGTCTACAACGACGCGGCGGTGGCGATCAGCTGGTTGCTCGACAACGGGTACGACCGCGTCGCCTACGTCGACATCGACGTCCACCACGGGGACGGCGTCCAGACCGCGTTCTACGAGGACCCGCGGGTCCTGACGGTGTCCCTGCACCAGCACCCAGCCACCCTGTGGCCGTCCACCGGCTGGGCGTCGGAGACCGGTGTCGGCCGCGCGGAGGGCACCGCCGTCAACCTGGCGTACCTCCCCGCGGTCACCGATGATCTCTGGCTGCGGGGCTTCCACGCCGTGGTCCCCGGAGTGCTGCGGACGTTCGAACCCCAGATCATCGTCATGCAGGCCGGGTGCGACTCGCACCGTGAAGACCCGCTCGCCGACCTCTCGTTGACCGTCGACGGTCACCGGCAGTCGTATCTGGAGGTCGTGGCGCTGGCTGACGAACTCTGCGAAGGGAGACTCATCGCGATCGGCGGGGGCGGCTACGAACTGGTGCGGGTGGTCCCGCGGTCGTGGACCCACCTCATCGCTGCCGTGCTGGGGGTCCCGCTCGACCCGGCGACCGCGATCCCGGACCAGTGGCGGGCCGCGGCCGGCAGGTTCACCGTCCCCGACCGCGTCCCGCAGACGATGGGGGACGGGGAGACCCCCGGCTACACCCCGTGGGAGCCCGCGGGATCCGATCGGGGGGTGGAGATGGATCGTTCGCTCGCCCGACTCGACCAGTCGATCCTCGACACCCGCCGCTCGGTCTACCCCCTGCTCGGACTCGACCCGGACGATCCCCGTGACTGACCGGCGGCGCTGCAACAGACTCATCGACCCCCTACCCCTCAGTCCCTGGAGGACCCCATGGCGCACCCCGGCGACCGCGAGACCGTTGACACGGTGACCGAGAACCCGACCGACGCCACCCCGGCGGTGGACCCACCCGAGCACGCGTCGACCGACACCTCCGTCGACGAGTACCCGGAGGGCTATCCCCACGAGTGGGCTGCGGACGTACTCGGATCCGACGGGCGGGCCGTGCGCGTGCGGCCGATCCTGCCCAACGACGCCGAGAAGATCTCCCGGTTCCACACCAGCCTGTCCGAGCGCACCCGCTACCTGCGTTACTTCGGATCGCACGATGTGCTGTCCGACCGTGAACTCGCCCGGATGACCAACGTCGACTACCGCGACCGGATGGCGTTCGTCGCCGAGTTGGGCGCGGAGGTCATCGGCATGGCGATCTACGAGCGACTGCCGAACTCGACCTTCGCCGAGGTCGCGTTCACCATCTCCGACCAGCATCAGGGGCGTGGGCTGGGGTCGATCTTCCTCGAGCACCTGGCCGGCGCCGCGGCCGAATGCGGGATCGACCACTTCGAGGCCGAGGTGCTCTCCGAGAACCGGTCGATGATCCAGGTGTTCCGGCGGGCCGGGTACGAGATCTCCCGTTCGTTCGACGGGTCCACTCTCCACCTGGAGTTCGCGATCGACCCATCCGAGGCCCTGACCAATGTCCGGAACTCGCGGGAGGCGGCGGCGGAGGCACGGAGTCTGGCGCGTGTGCTCAACCCCAGTTCCGTCGCCGTGATCGGCGCCTCGGACCAGGTGGGCAAGATCGGGCACACGGTACTGCGCAACCTCATCGGCAACGGGTTCTCCGGTCCCGTGTACCCCGTCAATTCCGATGCCACGTCGGTGCAGTCCGTGCGCGCCTATCCGAGCGTCAGGGACATCCCGGATCCCGTGGACCTCGCGGTAGTGGCAGTACCGGCGGCGTCCATGTCGGAAGTCCTCGACGACTGCCTGTCGAAGGGCGTGTCGACCCTCGTCGTCATCTCCGCCGGGTTCTCGGACGTCGGCAGCGCCGGCGTCGTCTCCGAACGGCGTCTGGTCAGCGAGGCCCGCGCCCACGGGATGCGCGTGGTCGGCCCCAACGCGCTCGGGGTGATCAACACCTCACCCGACGTGCAGCTCAACGCGACCCTCGCAGAAGTCGTTCCGGGACCCGGCCGCACGGGGTTCTTCTGCCAGTCGGGTGCGCTCGGGATCGCCATCCTCGCCGCCGCGGCCCGACGTGGGCTCGGGCTGTCCACGTTCGTCTCCGCCGGTAACCGCGCCGACGTCTCCGGCAACGACCTGCTGCAGTACTGGGACACCGACACCGCCACCGAGGTGGTGCTGCTCTACCTGGAGAGCTTCGGTAACGCCCGCAAGTTCTCCCGGATCGCCCGGCGCGTGGCGCGCAACAAGCCGGTGGTGGTGGTCCGCCGAGCGGCCGACGATCTGGAGTCGGGCGTCGAGGGGCTGACGGCGAACGCCATCGGTGGACTGTTCCGCGACTCCGGCCTCATCCAGGTGGATTCCATCACGGACATGTTCGACACCGCCACGCTCCTGGCCTACCAACCGCTGCCCACGGGAGGTCGCCTCGGCATCGTCGGCAACTCCTCCGCGGTCGGACGCCTCGGCGGGGACTCCGCGCGTCAACAGGGCTTCACCGTGGCGCATTCGGTCGATCTGGGTGCCGGCGCGTCCCCGGAGGAGTTCCGCGAGGCGATCGCGGACGTCCTCGCACGTGACGAGGTCGACTCGGTCCTGACGGTGTTCGTCCCTCCGGTCGCGACGGAACCCGACGCCTATGCCGAGGCGATCCGTACCGCCGCGGGCGAGAGCAGCAAGCCCGTGGTGAGTACCTTCCTCGCGGGGGAAGGGCTGCCGGAGGGACTGACGGTGACCGACGAGTCCGGGGTGGCGGCGCGGGGCTCGATACCCTCCTACCCGTATCCCGAACGAGCGGTGTCCGCACTGGTGCGCGCCCGCCGGTACGCCGAGTGGCTCGACAAGCCGGCCGAGGAGCCCGCCGAGTACGAGGACATCGACCGCGCACGCGCGCGGGAGCTCGTGGACTCGCTCTGCCAGCTCCACGCCGGAACCGAGTCGTTCGAGCTCACGCAGGGCCAGGTCCGGGCCCTGTTGGAGTGCTACGGGATCGACATCGTCGACTACCGCGTCGTGACGGATGTCGACCAGGCCGTGATGGCCGCCGACGAGTTGGGCTACCCGGTGGCGGTCAAGGCGATGAGTGACCGGTGGCGGACCCGCAGCGATCAGTCCGGGGTGCGACTCGACCTCGTCGACTCTGCCGCGGTGCGGCATGCCTTCGCGTTCCTCCAGTCCACGACGGGCTCACGTTCCCTGCACGTGCAGAAGATGGCGACCAAGGGGGTCGCCGTGACCATCCGGGTCGCCGATCACCCGATCTTCGGCACCCTCATCTCGTTCGGACTGTCCGGGATGTTGTCGGATCTGCTGGCCGACCGCGCGTTCAGCACGCTGCCGATCTCACCCCGCGAGGCGGCCGCCCTGCTCGACCGGCCCCGGGCCGCAGCGCTCCTCGACGGGTATGCCGGGGACGCGCCTGTGGACCGTGACGCGTTGGTGGAGCTCATGGGGCGGGTTTCATGCCTGGTAGAGGACGTGCCGGAGATGCGGCGCCTGTCGGTGGACCCGGCGCTCGCCGGACCCGACGGTCTCGCGGTGCTCTACGCAACGGTCCGGCTGGGGCCGCCCCCCAGGTTCAGCGCCGACGAGGGGCCCCGCCGGCTGCGCTAGGCGCTGTGGTCGGCCCTGGACGGCACCGCGAAGGCCCCGCCCCTCCCGATCGGGGGAGGCGGGGCCCTGGGATTGCGACCTCACGGTGTGAAGGGCTCCGGGGAACCCGGCTCGCGTCTGATCGGGCGGCGTCCGATCGGGCAGCGTCTGATCGTGCGGCGTGCGATCCGGCGTCCGGTCAGACGGCGTAGGAGCGGAGCTTGTCCGCGCGACGGCCCTCGCGGAGCTTGGCCATGACCTCGCGCTCGATCTGGCGGACCCGCTCGCGCGACAGTCCGAAACGCTTGCCGATCTGGTCGAGGGTGCGGGGCTGGCCGTCGTCGAGACCGAAACGCAGCGTGATGACCTGCTGCTCGCGCTCCTCGAGGGTGGCCAGGACCGCGCGCACGTCGGAGTGCATCACATTGGTCACCACGGTGTTCTCCGCACTGGTGGCCTCGGCGTCCTCGATGAAGTCACCGAGCGGCGCCTCCTCGTCCGCGCCGACCGGCATGTCGAGGCTCACCGGGTCACGCGAATGGTCCAGCAGCTCCTCGATCTTGTGCGCGGGGATGCCCGACTCCTCGGCGAGTTCCTCGAGGGAGGCCTCACGGCCGAGCTGCTGGTGGAGTTCACGCTTGATCCGGGCGAGCTTGTTGACCTGCTCGACCAGGTGGACCGGCAGACGGATGGTGCGGGATTGATCGGCCATTCCGCGGGTGATCGCCTGACGGATCCACCAGGTGGCATAGGTGGAGAACTTGAAGCCCTTCGCGTAGTCGAACTTCTCCATCGCACGGATCAGGCCCAGGTTGCCCTCCTGGATGAGGTCCAGCAACGGCATGCCGCGGCCCGTGTAGCGCTTGGCCAGCGACACCACCAGGCGCAGGTTGGCCTCCAGCAGATGGGCGCGGGCGGCCTCACCTTCCGCGACGATCGCCTTGAGGTCGGCCTTGCGGACCGGACCCAGACGCTTCTTGGTCTCCAGCACGTGCTTGGCGTAGAGACCGGCCTCGATCCGCTTGGAGAGCTCGACCTCGTCCTCAGCGTTGAGCAGTGCCGTCTTGCCGATCCCGTTGAGGTAGACACGGACGAGGTCAGCGCTCGGGCTCTGGCCGTCCGGCCCCGCCTCCGTCCGACGGTCCGATCGGGTGGTGGCTGACGTCATGTCTCCTCCTCCTGCCTGGCCATGTGACGAGGCCGGCGTTCGGTTGCTGGTGGACGGATCAGGCGCGTGGCCGGGTCACGGTCACGTACCTCTACAACGACGGGGGTACCGGGAATGTTCCCGCGCTGATGATGTCGGTCACGATCCGTCGAGGAAACCCGCTCAGCCCGAGCCGGGGGTCTCCACCAGCAGCGTGAACGGGCCGTCGTTGACCGAATGGACCTGCATCATCGCGCCGAAGACTCCCGTGGCCACCTCGAGGCCGCGTTCGCGCAGACCGTGGACCACGGCGTCCACCACGGGTTCGGCCACCTCGCCCCGAGCCGCTCTCGACCACGACGGCCGCCTGCCCTTCGCGGTCGACCCCATGAGCGTGAACTGGCTGACGACCAGGACGGGGGCGCCCACCTCCGCGGCGCTGCGTTCCTCCCGCAGGATCCGCAGGTCCGAGATCTTGCGGACCATCGTGGCGACGTCGGTCTCGTCGTCGTCGTCCGACACCCCCAACAGGACCAGCAGTCCGGGGCGTGACAGGGCCCCGACGACCTCACCGTCCACCGTCACCGACGCCTCGGTGACCCGGGAGACGACGGCCCTCATCCCGCCGCCCCTGCGGCCACGGCCGCGGCGACCCCCGGGGGCAGGAGGCCTGGCATCCCCGCCGGGACGACGAACCCGTGGAGGAACAGGTCGGCGACCACCCGGCGGACGGGGCCGGCGAGGGCGTCGGGATCCTCCCCGGCACCGACCGCGGCGAGCACCACCAGGTCCTCCAACTGCAGCGCGCCCGTCCGCGCCCCACGCAGGACGCTCGCGGTGAGCGGATCGATCTCGTGGCGCCACCGGGCGCCGGTGACCCGCTCCACCACGACGGTGGACGGACAGGGGGAGCCGACCTCCTCCGGCCCGGCGGGGGCGAGGGATTCGGAGAGGTGGAGGTGGACGTCCGGCGACACTGTGAAGACCGTGGCATCGAGGGCGCGCTCCTGTCCGCCGTGTTGCTCCGCGGCCTCCCGCAGCCACGCCGTGCGCGCGAAGTAGGCCTCCGCCTCGTCACCGAGGCCGTCGCCGAACGGGTGCGTGAGGTCCTCGCACAGGACGGACGACGGCCCGTCGATCCGCCGGAGGTAGACGTAGCCGAACCCGATCCCGGCCACACCCTCCTCGGCGAAGTGGTCCAACCAGGCGTCCGCGGCCCGCGTGGTGGCCTCGTCGCGTGGGTCCATGCCCTCGTCGGTGAGCCAGGTCCACACGTAGAGGCCGGGGTCGGAGACGTCCCGCCTCACGATCCATGCGTCGACGCCCTCGGCCGGCACCCACGACGACACGTGGGCCCGCCAGTCCGAGTCCTCCCGCTCCACCCAGGAGGCCAGCAAAACCGCGGTGCCACCGTCGGCCAGATGCTGAGGCGCGCCCGACACGACCGTCCGACTGGCACCGTCGAGCTTCAGGCCGGACTCGCGGTAGGAGTGCCCGGTCTCGGGCGGGCCCACCACGAACGGGGGATTGGCGACGATACGGTCGAACCGGCGCCCCGCCACGGGCTCGAACCACGGACCGTGCAGGAGCTCCGCACGCTGGCCGTTGATCGCCAGGGTGGCGGCCGCCAACTCGAGGCACCGAGGGGTGATATCGGTCCCGGTGACGGTTCGGGCGGACCCCGACGCGTGGACCATCTGGATCCCACACCCGGTGCCGAGATCCAGGACCGACCCGGTGGTGGACGAGGGCGTGACACGCAGCAGCGAGAGCGTCGCCTGCCCGACCCCCAGGACGTGGTCCGGCCGGGTCGTGGTGTGGACCATCGACCCGTCGACGTCCGCGAACACCCAGCGGGTCCCGTGCCCGGTGTCGACCGGACGCAGGTCGATCTCCGCACGCAGGGAGGCACCGTCGTCGATCGCGGTCCACAATCCGGCAGCGACGCCGTCCCGCACGTCGACCCCGGGCAGGGTCGCGGCGACCTCGGAGCGGGGGAGCGGATCGCCCAGGACGAACAGCCGCACCAGGGTCCCGACCCCCCTCGCGTCACGCGCGTGACGGCGGACCGTCGCGGCATCCGATCTGTCCAGGGCCGAGACCGCCTCGGGCCCCAACGCGCGCTCCAGTCCCTCCACCGTGTAGTCGTGCCGCCGGAACGCCTCGGCCAGCGCGTGCGCGAGTTCGGCGAGGGTCGGGTTCGGGCTGCTCACGTGTCGAGGTCGCTCTCGTCGGCGGACGGGGTGGGATCGGGTGCGGCGTCGGGGGCGCTCGTGTCCCGGGGCGGTGAGTCCGTCCCGGTGAGCCCGGGTGGCAGCGCATACGGGATGTTCGACGACAGGCGACCCGCCGTGTAGGTGCGGGCCTGTCCCTTGGGCAGGGGAGGCCGGTCATTGGCCCCGATGACGGCGATCCACGGAATCGGGATGGACCCCGCCACGATCGCCAGGGCGATCCACGGGTTGTTCCAGAGGGCCAGCGACCCCGCCGCCAGGAAGAGCGCGGGGATCCGGATACTCATCAGCAGGAAGTAGCGCTTCTTCCGGGCCGCCAGCTCGTCGTGGTACGACTCGCGCGCGCCCGTGATGAGAACGGGCCTAGAGGTGTCGTCCCGTTCCCCGGATCGCTGACGGCGGAAGTCGGGTGCCATGGGGCCCAAGGTACTCCGGCGTTGGCGCCGCGACGCCCGGGTGCGGCATCATGAGGGGGTGAGTACCACCCGGACGAAGACACTCGAGCGTCCCGAGGTCACGACGACCGAGGAGACGCAGGACGACGCACCCAAGTTCTTCCACTATGTGGACAAGAGCAAGATCGCCGAGAGCGCGGTCATGGGTTCCTACGTGATCGCCCTGTGCGGTGAGGTCTTCCCGGTCACCCGATCCGCGAAGCCCGGATCGCCGGTGTGCCCGGAGTGCAAGCGCGTCTACGAGACCCTGAAGCCTGGTGAGTGATCCCGGCGCGGTCCCGGGCCCAGACGAACAGACCGCAGAACACTCCACCCCGCCGGCCGGGGGTGCGTCGCTGCGCGCCTGGCAGCGCACCGCGCTGCGCAAGTACCTCATGGCGCGGCCGAAGGACTTCCTCGCCGTGGCGACCCCGGGCGCCGGCAAGACGACGTTCGGCCTGAGAGTCGCCTCCGAACTGCTCGCCGACCGCACGGTCGACGCGATCACCGTGGTGGCCCCCACCGAACACCTCAAGTACCAGTGGGCCGCCTCGGCCGCGCGCGCCGGCATCGCTCTCGACCCCGAGTACTCCAACACCTCGGGCGCGCTCGCCCCGGAATACCACGGCGTGGTGGTGACATACGCCCAGGTGGCCGCGCACCCGTTCAAGCACCGGGAACGCACCGCGTCCAGGCGCACCCTGGTGATCCTCGACGAGATCCACCACGGTGGTGACGCCAAGAGCTGGGGCGACGCGATCCGCGAGGCGTTCGAGGACGCGGAGCGCCGCCTGTCGTTGACCGGCACCCCGTTCCGGTCCGACGACAGTCCCATCCCGTTCGTCACCTACGAGCCCGACGGGCAGGGACACCAGCGCTCCAAGGCCGACCATTCCTACGGCTACGCCGATGCTCTGGCCGACGGCGTCGTCCGCCCCGTGGTGTTCCTCGCCTACTCGGGCGAGGCCCGGTGGCGCAGCAACGCCGGCGAGGAGTTCTCGGCCCGCCTCGGCGAGCCTCTGAGTGCCGACCAGACGTCCCGTGCCTGGCGCGTCGCCCTCGACCCCCACGGTGACTGGATGCCCGCCGTGCTCCAGGCGGCGCACACCCGGCTCCGGCAGATCCGCGCCGGCGGAGTGCCCGACGCCGGCGGTCTGGTGATCGCCACCGACCAGGAGCGCGCCCGCGAGTACGCGGCCCTGCTCACCGAGATCACCGGCACCCCGCCGACCGTCGTCCTCTCCGACGACCCGACCGCCTCGAGTCGGATCGGTACCTTCTCCGACTCCACCGACGAGTGGATGGTCGCGGTCCGGATGGTCTCCGAGGGCGTCGACGTGCCACGACTGAGCGTCGGCGTGTACGCCACCAGTGCCTCGACACCCCTGTACTTCGCGCAGGCGATCGGGCGGTTCGTCCGGTCCCGTCGGCCCGGGGAGACCGCGTCGGTGTTCCTCCCGTCCGTACCCGTGCTGCTGCAACTGGCTTCGCAGATGGAGGCGCAGCGCGACCACGTCCTGGGCAAGCCCCACCGGGAGGAGGGGCTGGAGGACCAGCTGCTCGCCCAGGCGAACCAGCAGCAGGACGAGAACACCGAGGACGACGAGGACCGCGGTTACATCTCCCTCGGCGCCGACGCAGAGCTCGACCAGATCGTGTACGAGGGCTCGTCCTACGGCACGGCCACATTCGCCGGCAGCGAGGAGGAGGCCGACTACATCGGGCTCCCCGGGCTGTTGGGCGCCGACGATGTCAAAGCCCTGCTGCGGCAGCGCGAGAAGGAACAGATCAAGCGCACGTCCGCCCAGTCCGCCTCCGGGGCGGGGTCGGTCGCGGTCGTGGGCGCCGACCCGGCGGTGTCCGGGGCGACCATCCCCGGCAACGCCGCCGGACCCGGCGCGCACGCCGGCGCGGCCGCGGAGCGGGTCGCCTCCGCCGCCGAGCTCAAGGACCTGCGGCGTCAGCTCAACACCCTCGTGTCGGTGTACTCGGGTCGCCTGGGCAAGTCGCACGGGGCGATCCACACGCAGCTCCGCAATGCGTGCGGCGGCCCGCCCGTGCCGATGGCCTCCGCCGAGCAGATCCGCGAGAGGATCACCCTCCTGCGGAGCTGGTGATGTCCGGACCCCGGCTGACAGACGACAGCGGGCCCCTGCCGAGATCTCGGCGGGGGCCCGCTGTTCGCGGTCGAGTCAGTCCAGGTAGTCGCGCAGCACCTGGGAGCGCGAGGGATGGCGCAGCTTCGACATCGTCTTGGACTCGATCTGCCGGATCCGCTCGCGCGTGACCCCGTAGACCTGCCCGATCTCGTCGAGGGTGCGCGGCAGCCCGTCGGTGAGGCCGAAGCGCAGCCGCACCACGCCCGCCTCACGCTCGGACAGCGTGTCGAGGACGGAACGGAGCTGGTCCTGCAGGAGTGTGAAGCTCACGGCGTCCACGGCCACCACGGCCTCGGAGTCCTCGATGAAGTCACCGAGCTGCGAGTCGCCCTCGTCGCCGATGGTCTGGTCGAGCGAGATCGGCTCCCGGGCGTACTGCTGGATCTCCAGCACCTTCTCCGGGGTGATGTCCATCTCCTTGGCGAGCTCCTCGGGGGTGGGCTCGCGGCCCAGGTCCTGGAGCAGCTCACGCTGGATACGCCCGAGCTTGTTGATGACCTCGACCATGTGCACCGGGATACGGATGGTGCGGGCCTGGTCGGCCATCGCGCGGGTGATGGCCTGCCGGATCCACCAGGTGGCGTAGGTCGAGAACTTGTAGCCCTTGGTGTAGTCGAACTTCTCGACCGCGCGGATCAGACCGAGGTTGCCCTCCTGGATGAGGTCCAGGAACGCCATGCCGCGGCCGGTGTAGCGCTTGGCCAGCGAGACGACGAGTCGCAGGTTGGCCTCGAGCAGGTGGTTCTTGGCGCGGACGCCGTCGCGCTCGATCCATCGGTAATCACGCTTCTGCGCGGTGGTGAGCTTCTCCCCGCGCTCGGCGACCTGCGCCTGGAACCAGGTGGCGTACAGGCCGGCCTCGATGCGCTTGGCCAGCTCGACCTCCTCCTCGGCGTTGAGGAGGGCGACCTTGCCGATCTGCTTGAGGTACGCGCGTACGGAGTCGGCGGAGGCGGTCAGCTCGGCGTCCTTGCGCGCCTGGCGCAGGGCCTCCGACTCGTCCTCGTCCCAGACGAAATCGCCCGACGCCTTGTCTTTGGCGGTGGGCTCTTCCTTGGTCTCCTCGTCCGCTTCGACGTCCTCGACGTCGACCTCGACGTCCTCCAGCTCGGAGGTGTCCGGCTCGGCCTCGGGAGCATCGGTCGGCTCTTCGTCGACCTGGTCGCCGTCGACGCCCTCGGGCTTCGTCGGGGCGGCGGTCTTCTTGGCCGCGGTCTTCTTGGCGGCCGCCTTCTTCGCCGGGGCCTTCTTGGCGGCGGTCTTCTTGGCCGCCGTCTTCTTCGCGGGCGCCTTGCGCGCGGCGGTCTTCTTGGCGGGGGCCTCGCCAGCGACCTCGCTGTCCAACGGATCGCCGCTCGCCGCGGAATCCGAACTGGTGGTCTTCGTGGCTGCCACAAACGCCCCTTCACAACCGGTTACTTGATGGGAATCGGGGATCGATGCCGCCTTCTGCAGACACTCGAGCCGTCCGCCTTGCGGTACCGGGCCCGTCCCCGGCCGGTACGTGTTCCCGGCGTGGGCCATTGTAACGAGATTCTTGTCGGGGGGTCGCATCCGGCGGGGTTGGTCCGGGTCAGTCCTCGTTGTCTGGTAGTGCCCCGCCGAGGTCGAGAACGCCCGAATGGCCGGCCGCGTACAGCGCTGCGCCGATGATCCCGGCGTCGCCGCGCCGGACCGCGGCCCGCACCGGGGTCCGGTTCTCGAGGAGAGGGAACCACTCGTCGGCGACCTCGCTGACCCCGCCGCCCAGGACGAAGGCGCGGGGCCACAGGAGGTCCTCGATCGAGCGCAGCACGTTGGACACGTGGGGGGCCCATTCGGCGAAGCTCAGGCCGTCGCGGGACCGGACCGCGGCGGAGGCCAGGTGCTCGGCCTCGTCGAATCCGCGTCCGGCGATGTCCTCGACGATCACGTGACCGAACTCGGAGTTCGGCAGCAGTCTCCCGTCGAGCAGGAGGGCGGAGCCGATGCCCGTACCGAAGGTCAGGAGGATCACCAGCCCGTCGATTCCCTCGCCGGCGCCGTAGTGCACCTCGGTGAGACCGGCGGCGTCGGCATCGTTGAGCATGAGCACGGTGCGGCCGGGGAGATGCCGGTCGAACAGCTCCGCCACGTCGCACCCGATCCACGATTTGTCGATGTTGTGGGCGATCCGCGCCACCCCCTCGTGGATGACGCTGGGCAGGGCGACCCCGACCGGGCCCGTCCAATCGAACTCCTCGGTCATCTCGCGGATGCTCTGCGCGATCGCGTCGGGCGTGGCGGGCTGGGGGGTGCCCCGCACGACTCTGTCCCCGATGAGTTCGCCGCGTGCGAGGTCGACGAGCCCCACTTTGATCCCGGTGCCGCCCACATCGACGCCGAGGCCTGTGGGAGTGCCCGGGGTGCCCGGTGGGAGGTCGGTCGCTGCGGGGGTGGGGACGGACATGTCGGGCTCCTGGGTGGCGGGACGTACACGGGCGCGGCGTGGGTCGTCGGGCGCCCGCGTCGTCGGGGCACGATGGGCGTGGGGCGCCCGCCAGGATATCCGTCGGTCGCGCCGCCGGGCGGGATCATCGCCGGAGGGGCACCGGGTGACGACAGTGGGTGAGGACGATGTGGGATACGAACATGTGGGATACGACCATGTGGGATACGACGACGAGGAGACGCACATGACGGGGCGGGGGACAGACGCGGCGGTGGGCCGACCGGGCCCGGAGTTCATCGACGACTTGCTGGCCCTCGCGCTGCGGTTCGCCTCTTCCGGCGGTGACGTGGCGCGGCGAATGCTGGCCGAGTTCGACACGTCTGGTCTGGACTCGCGCTCCAAGACCTCGGCCACGGATCCGGTGACCGTCATCGACACCTCGGTGGAGCAGCATCTGCGCAAGGAGATCGAGTCCAGCCGCCCGGGTGACCGGGTGCTGGGCGAGGAGGGCGGCGAGGAGTCCGGTTCGGCCGACGCCCCGGGTGGCCGGGGAGGCGTGCGCTGGATCGTCGACCCGGTCGACGGGACCGTCAACCTGCTCTATGGCATCCCGTTCACGGCGGTCTCGGTGGCCGCGGAGGTGGACGGCGTCGTGGTGGCGGGGGCGGTGCACAACATCGTCACCCGTGAGACGTGGTCGGCAGGCCTCGGCCGCGGGGCGACCCTGCGGGAGGCCGACGGCACGTCGAGGGCGCTGCGGACCTCGGCGTGCGTGGACCTGTCCCTGTCACTGGTCGGTACCGGCTTCTCCTACGACGCCGGGATCCGGGCCGAGCAGGGTCGGGTGGTCGCGGGCCTGCTGCCGCGCGTACGGGACATCCGGAGGTGTGGGTCGGCGGCACTGGATCTGTGCATGGTCGCCGGTGGTCGGCTGGATGCCTACTACGAGCGCGGGTTGAAGCCGTGGGACTACGCTGCCGGGGCCCTCGTCGCGGGCGAAGCCGGTGCGATGGTAACCGTGTCGGACGACCCCGCGGTGCCGACGACCGCTGCATCGCCCGGCGTGGCGGAAGACTTCCTCGGTGCGCTCGACCACCTGTCGGCCGGGGTCAACAGCTGACCATGCGGGCCGCGTCGAGTTCGGCGGAGATGGGCTGACGCCCGACCTCGAGTTCGTCGAGTGCCCCCACCGCCTCCGTCGAGTCGGACAACCGCGAGAAGATCGTGCCCAGTACGAGGTCGACCGTGTTGTCCTCACGGCCGTCCCTCACCAGTTGCATGCACGGCGCCGCGAGCGAGAGTGACCGCGCGGCCGCCTGCCCCGCGTCGCCGTAGCGGATCTGTCCGTGGCACTCGAGGGCCTGCCCGTAGATCGGGTCGTTGCCGATGGCGTTCGAGCCGGCGGGCTGGAATCCGCGTTCGGCGAGTTGAGCGGCCACGGCTCCGGCCTGCCCGCTCTGCCCGTTCGCGTTCAGCACGCGGACGCGGGTCTCGTCCAGTAGTGCCGGCTCGACCCCGTCGAGGGCGTCCGCGGGCTGGTCACGGAGGCCCGCGTCCTCGGCCGCGGGGGGTACCGGACACGCCGCGGCCTGTGTGGCGGCGTCATTTCCCCGCAGTGCGGTGGCCCAGACGAGTGCTCCCAGCACCAGCGCCACCACTACGAACAGGACGTAGGCGGAACGCAGACGGTGTATCCCCCGGGTGGGGGTCGGACTCGGTGTCGCCTGGGTGCTGAGGTGGACGACCATGAGGTCCTTTCCTGCAGGTGGACGGAGTGAGAGCCCCTCCGGGCCCTGACCCATCACTGTAAACGCCCGGCGTCTGTCGGCCCGGTCGCCGCACTGGCGGATGCCGCGGATGAAAATGCCGATTAATTCCGTTACTATGCGTGCGCTGGTCGCGACACGACCGGTCCGCGCGCCCCCCACACAGACCCGCAGAAATGAGACTCATGGCAACCGACTACGACGCCCCCCGCCGCACCGAGGCCGACGAGCTCACCGGCGATTCGCTGGAGGAGCTGAAGGCCCGGCGCGCAGAGGGAGCGACCGGCGAGGTCGACGTCGACGAGACGGACACCGCCGAGTCCTACGAACTGCCGGGCGCCGACCTGTCCGGCGAGGAGCTCACGGTGCGTGTCGTGCCGGAGCAGGACAACGAGTTCACCTGTGGTGAGTGCTTCCTGGTGCATCACCGCAGCCGTTTCGCCGAGGAGCGGGACGGGATGCCGATCTGCGTGGACTGCGCCGGCTGATCGACCGCCGGCTACTCCGCCGCGGCTCGGCCGGTCAGCTGTAGTGGTTGTCCGGAAGCGCCGCTGCGAGGCCTTCGGGGTCCCGCGTGCTGATGAGCCAGTACGGGGTGGGATCCATCGGGTCGTCGAGGACGATGATCACCATCGTGGGGATGTATCCCCTGTGGACCACGAAGGCCTCGGGGTCGAGCTGCCGCCCCATCGCGGCCTGCTTGGCGGTGGCGGGCACGACGGCGCTGCGGGCGATGGCGTCGAAGGGCAGGCGGGCGTTGCCCGCATAGAGGGTCCCCCCTCCCTGGCCGTCGGACTCGACCTCGATCTTCACCCGGCCGACGGAGATGAACAGCCAGGCGAGCAGGACGGGGACCACGACGGCCAGCAGCCACAGCCACCACCGCGCTCCGATGACGAGCGCCTGGGCGACCACCACGACGGTGATCACGGCGAGGACGACCCACCACCATGCCGGGACCCGGAGGGTTTCCGAGTGAACCGGGCGCGGAGCGCGATCGGGCGGCGGGCGGAGATCTTCGTCGGTCACGACGTCAAGACTATCGAGCAACCGGGTCGGACCCGGCAGGAGGGCGCGAGCGCCATGAACAATCCGGACGAGTCCAACGGGACCGGTGGAGTACTTCGGGTACGCCGCCTGGACGGGGGTGTGCCCCTGCCGGTCCGGGCCCATGCGACGGATGCCGGTGTCGATCTCCACGCCGCGCACGGCTGCGAGCTGGCCCCCGGACGACGGGCATTGATGGGGACCGGGATCGCCGTGGCGATCCCCGCGGGCTATGTCGGCCTGGTCCACCCACGGTCGGGTCTGGCCGCGCGCGCGGGTCTGTCGATCGTCAACGCGCCGGGAACCGTCGACGCCGGGTACCGGGGGGAGATCAAGGTCAACCTCATCAATCTGGATCCCACCGAACCGGTTCGTATCGGGCGAGGTGACCGCATCGCACAGCTCCTGGTCCAGCGTGTGGAACTGTGGGACGTCGTCGAGGTCGACGAACTCGACGAGACAGACCGGGGTGAGGGCGGCCACGGGTCGACGGGCGGGCATCACCGCCTGCCCTGACCGGCGTCGACCTCGTTGGGTAGCGTCGACCCGAGACGGTCCCGTTCGGGGCAGGGTCGCACGGGGAGAGGATTTCCACCATGTTCGGACGAAAGAAGCCGGTGACCGGGGCCCGCGACGCCACCACGGCCGCCGAGCAGGAGTCGCAGGCCCCCTCCACGACGGGGCCGCATGACCGCTCGTCCGTCGGTGACGTACCCGGGTACTACACCGCGCTCGGATACGGCCACATCGACCTCGGTTCGCTGGTCATCGGCGTCCCCAAGGGGCGGGACCTGAACGTCGCGTTGGATCCCAACGGTCAGCCCGAGTTCCATGTGGTCACCCAGGTCTCGAGGGTCATCCCACGCGCGTTCGCCGCGCCCAAGTCCGCGGGTCAGTGGCGGACGATGGTGACGGGAATGCGCGAGCAGCTCGAGCAACAGGGTGCGGACGTCTCCGTCGAGGACGGGCCGTGGGGGCGTGAACTGGTGGCGGTGATGCCGGGAGCCGTTTTCCGCGCGATCGGGGTCGACGGCCACCGTTGGACCGCCGAGGTGCGGATCATGGCCACCCCCGAGCTGGCGGACCAGGCTGCGGAGGAGGGCCGCGAGGTCTTCCAGCACCTGCTCATCCATCGCGGGGACGGCCCCATGCCGGTTCGTGAGCAGCTACCGCTCACCATTCCGGACGAGATCCAACAAGCACTGACGCAGGCGCAGTCCCAGCTGGCCGCGCAGCAGCAGGCACAGGCGTACCAGCAGCAGATGGCGGCAGGCCAGACCGGCCAGCCCGGCAGTGCCGGCCAGACGCGCCAGCCAGGCCCTGCCGGCCAGACGCAGGCCCAGTCGCCGGCATCGCAGGAGGCTCGGGCATCCCGGAACCCCCAGGCGCAGCCTGCCGCTCCCGCGGCGTCGCCCGCGCCGGACAGTGCCCCCAGGGCGCCGCGGAGAGACGGTAGCGCGATGGACAGGCTCCGTGACGGGGACGACGACCTGTGAGGTTTCCCGACCAGCGAGCGGGGGGGGTGACCGTGCCGTTCCCCCGAACGCTCCGGGCATTGACCGCCCGGCTCACCGATCCGGTGGAAATGCTCGACGCGGCTGACCTCGCCGGCCGGGTGCACCGTACCGGATGCTCGCATGTCGCGACTGTGTCGCGTGGGGATCACGTGACCCTGACGGGGCGTGTCCGCACCGTCCTGACGTGTGGGGGAGAGGACTTCCTCGGTCTCACCGCCGAGGTCTTCGACGGCACGGGCGCGGTCGAGGTGTGTTGGCTCGGGCGACGCACCGTTCCGGGCATCGACACCGGCCGGTGCCTCCGTGTCACCGGACGGGTCGGCGTCCGGCACGGACACAAGATCATGTTCAACCCGCGTTATGAGCTACTGGACGAGCAGCCCCGCACCGCCGTGGAGGAGTCGCGTGACCGAGTCTGAACGGGCGACCCCGCAGAAGACCGGTGCGACGCGCCGGAAATCGTCCTTCGGGGACCCCGACGCGTCCCTGATCGATCAGATGGGCGGGATCCGGGGGCTGGTGTACTCGTCGATCCCGATTCTCACGTTCGTCCCCCTCAACGGGATCTGGGGGCTGACCGCCGCGATCTGGGGTGCGCTGGGCGTCGCCGTGGCGATGTTGGCGTGGTCGCTGGGGCGTCGCGAGAACCCGCAGCCCGCGATCTCGGGTTTCATCGGTGTCGCCATCTGCGTCTTCATCGCCTGGCGGACCGGCGACGCCAAGGGTTATTTCCTCTACGGGATCATCACCCAGGCCGTGTACGGCGCGGCGTTCGCGATCTCCGCGCTCGTCCGCTGGCCTCTGGTCGGAGTGATCTGGGGATTCCTCGACGGCAGGGGGATGGCCTGGCGCCGGATTCCGGCGGCCCGGCGGTGGTATACGGTCGCGACGTCGTTCTGGGCCGGACTGTTCGCCATCCGAGCCGTCCTGCAATACGCGCTGTACCTCAATGACGAGGTCACCTGGCTCGGTGCCGCGCGCATCGGCATGGGATGGCCGTTGGCACTCGTGGCCTTCCTGGGAACCGTCTGGGCGGTCCGACGGGCCTCGACGCACGAGAAGGAGATGCTGCACGAGGCTGACGCTGACGCCGGGGCCCCGGCGTCACCCGAGGACGAGACCGGCGGCGCCTGACGCTCCGCTCCGCGGGACGGGACAGCCCCGGCGACCGGATGGTCGTCGGGGCTGTCCGGTTGCTTCGCGAGCGATGGACGACGTCGGCGGGGGGTCAGACCGCCGCGGTCGCGGCGCGGGAGAAGTCGCTCGGCCCGGTGATCGCCCGGTAGGCGTAGACCGAGGCGAGTGTGGTGACCGGAATCGCCACGAACAGGCCGACGAGCAGTGCCAGCGCGCCCACCACGAGGATGAGGACGTTGAGGAGGGCGAGTGCGAAGAGGTTGCCGGCGTCCGACTTGATCGCGTTGAAGCTCGAGACGATCGCGTCGGTGGCGGTCATGTTGCGGTCGACGACGAAGTACTGCGTCCAGTACAGGAAGAACGCCACGACGAACGCGCCGATGATGAAGCCGATGAGCCCGACGAACGTCGCGATCCCGACGAGGATCGCCGCGACGACGAACCAGCCGAAGTTGTGCAGTTTGAAGAAGTCGCCGATAGCGGGCCTGTGTCCGTCCACCTCGAGCAGGGCGCCGCGCAGGATGAACGCCTGGAACAGCAGTCCGACGACGAAGGAGATGATCTGGGCCGAGAACACCACCCCGAGAGACTCGGAGTTCGCGAGCTGCCCCGCGATACTGCCGACCACCACGCTCGCCAGGGTGATGAGAACCCAGGGCAGCGGGTTGTTCTTGAACAGCTGCCAACCGGCACTGACCGCGTCGGTCGCGGACACCTTGCCCGTCATGACCGGGCCGCCGCCCGGACCGCTCTGCCCGTACGCACCGCCGTAGGCGGGATCGCCGAAGGACTGGTGGCCATAATTCTGCTGGCCGTAGCCCTGTTGCCCGTATGCCTGGCCGGGGTAGGGCTCGTGACCTTGACCCTGCCCCGGGTAGGGCTCCTGGCCGTAACCCTGCCCCGGGTAGGGCTCCTGACCCTGCGTCGGGCCGTAATTCTGGTTCCCGTGGCCCTGTTCCCCGTAACCCCGGCCCCAGTTCGGCTCGCCCGGGCCGGAGTTGGACGGATCGTTCGGAAAGCCGTCCCCTGACGGGGTACCTCCGGTAGTCATGACGTCTCCAGATCGCTAGGTGCGCCGCGAAGGATTTCCCCGGCTCTACATACGAACCTAGTGCCGGGGAGTGCTTTGCGGGAGGGGCAACTCGCCGCGCGCCCGCAACCGGAAGAGACGACAGGGCCCCGCTGACGCGCGGTCAGCGGGGCCCGTGTTCACCGGGGGAGGGTGAGGATCAGATGTTTGCGTCGATCTCGACGGCCTGTGCGACGCCGGCGACGGTGCCGGCGATCTTCACCGCCTCCCAGGCCTGCTCCTTGGTGATGCCCTCCTTGCGGATGACGGCATCGTGAGCGGCAGTACAGTTCTCGCAGCCGTTGATCGTGGAGACGGCCATCGACCACAGCTCGAAGTCGGCCTTCTCCACGCCCGGGTTGGCGATGATGTTCATCCGCAGGCCCATGCGGACCTGGGTGTAGTCATCGCCCAGGAACTCCTTGGCGCGGTAGGCCACGTTGTTCATCCCCATGATCGAGGCGGCGCCGAGGGCGGCGTTGAACGCCTCGTCCGACAGGTGCTGGCGGGCCTCGTCCGCGATCTCTGACAGGACGGTCGCCGACTTGGTCGCAGCGGCGGTGGCGAGGAACGTCCCCCAGAGCTGCTGCTGGTTCAGCTCGGTGGATCGCGCGAGCGAACCCAGGTTCAGCTTGAGATCCTTGGCGAACTCGGGGAGTCCGGACTTCAGATTCTCAATGCTCACTTGATGCCCTCCTGCAGCATGTCCATCTTGTTGATGTTCTTCGTCGGGTCGTTCTTCTGCCAGTTGCAGGCGCAGACCTCGGACGACTGGAGGGCGTCGAGGACGCGGAGAACCTCGTCCACGTTGCGGCCGACAGCGTCCGGGGTGACCGAGACGAACTGGATGACGTTGTCCGGGTCGACGATGAAGGTGGCACGATCTGCGACGCCGTCGGCGTTCTCCACGCCGAGAGCGCGGATGAGCTCGTGCTTGATGTCCGACAGCAGCGGGAACGGCACGGTCTTGAGCTCGTCGTTGGTCGCACGCCAGTTGAAGTGCGCGAACTCGTTGTCGATGGAGCCGCCGAGGATCTGCGTGTCGCGGTCCTGGAAGTCCTCGTCGAGCTTGCCGAACGCGGCGATCTCCGTGGGGCAGACGAAGGTGAAGTCCTTCGGGTAGAAGAAGATCACGCGCCACTTGCCCTCGTAGGACTGGTTGGTGACGGTCTCGAAGTAGTCCTCCGGCTGCTGGGCGTTGACCGCCTGCAGGTCACCGCCCTTGAGTGCGGTGAGTTCGAAATCGGGGAACTGGTCGCCGATGGTGAGAATAGCCATGTGATCCTCCTGAGGATGTGCCTGTGTCGGACGGACGAACCCGACTATGCCCCACTTCCTATGAGAGGTAAAGCCGATGAGAGGTAGATCACTCATAGGATTGTGCAAATAATCATCGACTTCTGGTTATCGCCGGGCATAGACTCATCGACATGGCCGATCATCGGTTCGTTCCGAGTCTCATGCAGCTCCGGGTGTTCCTCGCGGTGGCGGAGCGGCTGCACTTTCGTAGCGCCGCGGAGGACCTCGGCATGAGCCAGCCCTCGCTGTCCCAGGCCCTGGCGACGCTGGAGGACGGGCTCGGTCTCCACCTGGTCGAGCGCAGCACCCGCTCCGTCCTCGTCACCCCCGCGGGTCACCGGCTCCTGCCGTACGCCCGGGCCGCGGTGACCGCGATGGACGCGGTGGCGGACGCGGCGGCGGGAAGCGACGGGCCGTTGTTCGGCTCGCTGCGCATCGGGGTCATCCCGACGGTGGCTCCCTATCTCTTGCCCGGGCTGCTGCCCGCACTGGGGGAGCGGTTCCCGGACCTGCGACCGAGGGTCGTCGAGGATCAGACGGCCAGGCTCCTGGACGGACTCCGGAGCGGCGTGATCGACCTGGCGATCATGGCCGTCCCCACGGACGCTGTGGGGGTGGCCGCCACGCCGCTGTACAGCGAGCCCTTCGCGCTCCTCGTGCCCGCGGATCACGAACTCGCGGGCAGAGAGGGGTTGCCCTTGGAGATCCTCGTCGACCAACCGCTGTTGATGCTCGACGAGGGGCACTGTCTGCGCGAACAGACGGTGGAACTGTGCCGCCGGGTGTCCGCCCCCGTGTTGGGCAGAGGGGAGTCCCGAGCCGCATCGCTGACCACCGCGGTTCGGTGTGTGGCGGGTGGTCTGGGCGTGACGCTCGTCCCCGAGTCCGCGGTCGGTCCCGAGACCCGGGATCCGGGGATCGCGGTCGCGAGGTTCGCTGATCCCGTCCCGGGCCGCACGATCGGATTGGTACTGCGCAGCGCCACCGCGGGAGCGGAAGCCTACGGCGAGTTCGGCAGAGTCGTCGCCGAGGTGGCCGTAGACCAGTTCGACGCGGCCCCGGTGTGACGAGTCCTCAGCTCACGTCCTCAGGTCACCAGATCGCCCACGGGGGACGCCAGGTCCTCCAGTGTGTCGACGGCGGCGAGGAATCTCGACCTGAGGCCCTGTGTGCGCTCCGTCCACTTCTTCTGGAACGCGACGAACTCGGCCCGACCCTCGCTGGTCTCCACCCGGATCGGTTGGAGCCCCCAGGAGGACAGATCGTAGGGGGAGGACCGCATGTCCACCTCCCGCGCGTCGAATGCCGCCGCGAGGGAGTCCAAGAGTAGTTCCCCCGGTGCTCCCGCCTCCACCGTCGCGGTGTGGGCGTAGATGTCCATTCCGGCGTGGAGACAGGCAGGCTGCTCCAGTCGGAGTTGGTCGTCCCGGGTCAGCGAATCCTGGTTTCGGGGGACGGCGGCATCGGTGAAGAAGCGGAAAGCGTCGAAGTGCGTGCACCGCAGGCGGGAACCTCGGACGACCTCGTCGATCCGCTCGTGTGGGAGCCGCAGGGGTACCCGGCCGTGCCGGACGTCCCCCTGTCCGGTCTCGTACAGCATCGCCCATTCGTGCAGACCGAAGCATCCGGTGGCGCCCCGGCGGGACGCGGTGGACGCGATCACGTCACGTGCCCGTGTGATCCTGCCGCCGGCGCGTCGCCACACCGAGGGTGCGTCGACCACGAGCCCCTCTCGGCCGGCCACACTCTCCCGGCGGTAGTGGCGCCAGTCCTGACGTTCGGTCAGGTGGGCGTTCTCCAGTAGGACACCCGGGCCCGGGTGCCACCGTCGGACGGTGGCGACGCTGGTCCGGTAGTACGTGAAGAGGAAGTCGACGACCGGGTGTTGCTCGCCCCTGCGACGTCGCTCCAGGTGGTCGGTGGTGAGACGGTCGACCCTGTCGTGGTGTCGCTGTTCGCGAACGCGCCACAGCTCTTCGGGAACGACGACCGGGGCACCGACTCGATGACGGTTCCGTCGCCGCGCCGAGGTCACGAGCGTTTCTTCCGTTTGGGGCGGTGAACCCGGGACTGCGTCGGACGTCGGGGTTGCGAGGGGCGGCGGGACCGCTCCGACGGTGCGGGTGCCCTGCGGGTACGTGGCAGGACGATCTCCGGGCCGAACAGCGCGTCGATGACCCGCTCCGCGTCGGACCGGGAGGTGTCGACGATCTCGACCGTCATGCCGGCCGAACGTGCCTGGTCGGCGACCTTGGCGACCTCGAAGGGACGGAGAACCGCGGCGACGACGCCGGCCCGGGCGTCGCCTCGACCGGTTCTCCCGGAGCGGTGGACGAGGTCGTCCATCGAGTGCGGTGGGCCCACGTGCACCACGTGTCCGATGCTGTCGATGTCGAGGCCCCGCCCCGCCAGGTCGGTGCTCACCAGGACCCTCACCGCGCCCGATGCCAGATCGGCGAACGCGGCCGCCCGGCGGGTGGGGGAGGCGGACCCCGCGACCCCGGCAGCGGTGACGCCGGTGTCGGCGATTGCCGAACGCAGGGGCTCCACGGCGTCCCGTCTGGGGACGAAGAACAGGCCACGGGTGCACCGTGCCGCCAGGCGGACCACCAGACGGTCCGGGTCCGGGGTCGAGAGCACCACCAGTCGACGAGGTGCCCCGGCCGCCTCGGAGTCGCCGCGGGTGGGGGCCGACGACGGGAGCGGTGAGTGCTCCACGCGGTGCACCCGGAGTCCCGGGCGTGTGCGTTCCAGAATCGACTCGATGTCGTCGTCGGCCGTGGCGGTGGTCGCCACGAGGCCCGCGCCGACGCAGTCGGCGAGAAGGGCCTCTGTCTGCTCGGCGAAGGACGGACCCAGCAGTTGATCGGCTTCGTCGAGCACCACCAGGTCCACACCGTCCAGGGACAGGGCCGAGGCGCGCACCAGGTCGGCGAGACGCCCGGGGGTCCCGACGGCCACGTCGACCGGAGCTATGAGCGCGCGCCGGTCCCGTTTGAGGGGTTGTCCCCCGACGAACGAGGCGATCTTCAGCCCGGCGCCCGCGCCCACCGCGGCGAGGACCTCGGCGTTCTGCTCGGCCAGTTCGCGAGTGGGGGCGACGACCAGGGCGCGGGGCCGGCCGGTCAGGCTCGGTGACCCGGCGAGGCGGTGGGCCACCGCGATGGCGAACACCAACGTCTTGCCCGATCCGGTGGGGGCGACGGCCAGGAGGTTCGCGCCCCCGACGGCATCCGCGAGGGCGGCGGCCTGGATCGGGGTGGGCGTCCCCGGAACCAGACCCGACACGGCGTGCCGGATCGGGACCGCGACTCCCAACTCCTCGAGCAGGCGGCCCAGTTCCCCGGGCCGCGGGCCGGTCAGGCCCGCACCTCTGAACGGTCGCCGCTCCAGAGGGTGTGGTAGCTCCCCTCTCGATCGGTGCGCTGGTAGGTGTGCGCGCCGAAGAAGTCACGCTGGCCCTGGATGAGCGCGGCCGGCAGGCGTTCGGTCCGGAGGCCGTCGTAGTAGGCCAGGGCGGCGGAGAACCCGGGTGCGGGGATCCCTGCGGTCACCGCGGTCGTCACGACCCGGCGCCAACTGTCCACGCAGTCGGACAGGGCCTCGGCGAAGTACGGCGCGGCGAGGAGTGAGGGGAGATCGCCGTTCTCGGCGTACGCCTCGCGGATGCGGTCGAGGAACGTGGCGCGGATGATGCAACCCCCGCGCCAGATGGTGGCGAGGTCACCGCGCGCCACGTCCCAGCCGTGCTCGGCGTTGGCAGCGGTGATCTGATCGAACCCCTGGGCGTAGGCGATGACCTTGGACGCGTAGAGCGCCTTGCGCACGTCCTCCACGAAATCGGGGCCGATCCCGGCGGGAGTGGATACGGAGCCCGCGGGCAGGGCCCGACCGGCTTCGCGCTGCGGAACCGAGCTCGAGAGGGCTCGCGCGAACACCGCCTCGGCGATACCGGTGACGGGGACGCCCAGGTCGAGAGCGGACTTGACGGTCCAGCGACCGGTGCCCTTCTGTCCGGCCCGATCCACGATCACGTCCACCAGGGGGGCGCCGGTCTCGGCGTCCACCTGGGCGAGGACCTCGGCGGTGATCTCGATGAGGTAGGAGTCGAGTTCGCCTGTGTTCCAGTCGCGGAATGTATCGGCCATGGCGGCCGGCTCGATCCCGGCCACGCCCCGGAGGAGATGGTAGGCCTCGCCGATGAGCTGCATGTCCGAGTATTCGATGCCGTTGTGGACCATCTTGACGAAGTGCCCCGAGCCGTCCTCGCCGACATGGGTACAGCAGGGGATGCCGTCGACCTTCGCCGAGATGTCCTCGAGCATCGGCCCGACGACCTCATAGCTGGAGGCCGGGCCGCCCGGCATGATGGACGGTCCCTCCAGGGCCCCTTCCTCGCCGCCGGAGATCCCGGCACCGATGAACCGGATTCCGCGCGCGGCCATGGCCTTCTCGCGCCGGATGGTGTCCGTGTACAGGGAGTTGCCACCATCGATGATGATGTCGCCCTCGTCGAAGGCATCGGCGAGCGCGTCGATCACTGCATCGGTGGGTGCGCCGGCCTGGACCATGACCAGTGCCCGACGGGGGGAACGCAGCGCTGCCGCGAACTCCTCGATCGTCTCGGTGCGGACGAAGTCCCCGTCATCGCCGTGCGCGCCGAGCAGTGCGTCGGTCTTCCCCGCGGAGCGGTTGTGGACGGCGACCGTGTACCCGTGCCGGGCGAAGTTGCGGGCGATGTTCGAGCCCATGACGGCGAGACCGGTCACACCGATATCGGCGGTTCCGGCAGTGTCGGAGGTGGGCGTCGCGCCTTCGCGTTCAGTACTCATGGTGTTCAGAGTAGTCGACGCCCCCCGGCCGGTCGGACCTGCGGTGATGGGTACCGACACTCACCGCGTGGCTGAACACCACCTGTGTTCTTGCTGACAGATCAGACGTGCACTGAGTGCACCGTTTGGCCGAACCGGGCGAAATCCCTTGGTTACGGACGGGTGTCTGTTGTAACACTTAATACCGGCCGGATGACCTGGGCCACTGCGGATCGGGGGGTCGGATCGCGGTGCCGGGACGTACTTCGTAGGGACGGACCGGCCGTGTAGAGGAACCGACTAGGGGGAAGACCAGACATGACCGGCTCAACGCTGCCCACGCAGTTGATGGGGACACGCACCGTGTTCGACGACACGGTCGAGGCGCTCGGCGGCTTTCGCGCGGGCTATCCCAAGTTCTACTCGATCGCTGATCTGGGCACGCAGTCGCGACGTCGGTGGGTGCCGCTCGAGCAGGCGGTCGACAGCGGGCGGGTGGAACTCATGTTCCGCAACCACTTCGCGGAGTCCGGCGATATCCGTTTCTCGACCTATCTCGTGGCGGAGGCATTCACCCACGGCGTCCTCGGCAGGGCCGTGGCCAGTTTCGTCACCATCGGCAGGGTGTGGGACACCGGCGCCGAGAACATGGCCGTGCGAACCGACATCGAGGGCGGCCTGGACTGGGCGGGCGTCCGCGACACCACCCTGAGGGTGCTGCCCGACGACCCCGTCGCGGGTTCGCCCGGCACCGTGATCCTGCCCTGCGAGCAGGCATTGGCGCAGTGGCTCGCCTGCCGGTCGCGCGCGACACTGACGACGGTGTTCGAGGGGCTGTCGGCGGTGAGCAACTGCAGTGTGGAGACGCCGTGGTCGATGGCGGGCGAGTGCGTCCTCGGCGCCGCGACGATCGTTCCCACGTTCGCGGAGACCAGTCAGGAGACCGGCTACCGTCGCGGGCAGATGGTCCTGCAGGCTCTCCACGACTCGGGCCTGGCGGTCCGGCGACGGAGCCGGCTCCCACGCACCCCCGGTGCCGGGCCGATCCCCGTGCGGGACCGCGGTTGGCGATCGGTCCGCTGAGCGTCGTAGGCGCGCTGCGCGTCGAGGGAGTCGCGACGGGCGCCCGTCCCCGCGGGTAACGTTCCGTCCCGGACGCCCGGGCTCGCCGGGCCGGGGAAAGAGGTCGGATGTCCGAGGCGGCTCGTAGCGAATTCATCGACATGATCCGTTCCCATTCCGGGACCGGGTTCGGCGGCGGGATCGGGATGGAATACACCGAGGTGACGCCCGACAAGGTGGTCGTCACGGTGACGGTGGGGCCGCATCTCCACCAGCCCTACGGGATCGTCCATGGCGGTGTGTACTGCGCGATCGCGGAGGAGGTCGCGAGTATCGCCGGCGCGGTGTGGCTCGGTGGCGAGGGCAAGGTGGTCGGTGTCAACAACTCCACCGACTTCCTGCGCGCCGTCACGGAGGGCACCCTCACGGCGACGGGCACGCCCGTCCACCGCGGCCGCTCACAGCAACTCTGGCGGGTCGAGATCGAGGACGACCGGGGGCGCACCGCAGCGGTCGGGCAGGTACGGCTCGCGAATCTCCAGTAACCGGGCAGGGAAGCGTCTGAGACCGGGAGAACTCCCTGGCAGAGAGAAAGACGCGCCCGGCGGGTGGATCCGCCGGGCGCGTCGCCGTCTCCCCGGTCAGTCGGTCGTGGCCGAGGCGGACGCCGACTGCTGCGCCTCGACACGGGACCGCTCGGCCGACTGGAGTGCGGCCGCCTCGTCCGCAGCCACCCGCTCGATGGCCTGGCGCGCGTAGACCCACTGCTTGGTGGAGGTCAGCTGCGACCGGTGGTCGCCGCCCATGTGCATGCCCCACGAGAACATGGTGGTGATCCGGTTCTTGAAGCCGATCAGGTAGGCGAGGTGGACCACCAGCCACATGACCCAGGCGATGAAGCCCGAGATCTCGATCGGTCCCATCTTCACGACTGCGCTGTAGCGCGACACCGTGGCCATGGACCCCTTGTCGAAGTACTTGAACGGCTTCCGCTCGGCTGGGGTCCGGCCTTTCTCCACCTCGGCCATGATCTGCTTGGCCGCATATTTGCCGCCCTGGATGGCGACCTGCGCGACACCGGGCAATCCGTCGAGGCTCATCATGTCGCCCACGACGAAGATCTCCGGGTGACCGGGCAGTGAGAGGTCCTTGTTGACCAGCACGCGCCCGGCACGGTCGATCTCCGCATCCGTCTGGTCGGCGAGTTGCTTGCCGAGCGGGCTGGCCTTGACGCCCGCGGACCAGATCTTGCACGAGGCGTCGATCCGGCGGACCGAATCGTCCGGGTCCTTGACCTCGATGCCCTGGTAGTCGACGTTGGTGACCATGGCGTTGAGCTGGATCTCGACGCCCATCTTCTCCAGCCGAGCGCGGGCCGCGTTGCCGAGGTTGTTTCCGAACGGGGGCAACACGGCTGGGGCGGCGTCGAGGAGGATCACGCGTGCGGACGCCGGATCGATGCGGCGGAAGCTGTCCTTCAGGGTGTGCTGGGCGAGCTCGGCGACCTGACCCGCCATCTCGACCCCGGTCGGGCCGGCCCCGACGATGATGAAGGTCAGCAGCCGGCGGCGCTCCTCCTCGTCGTCGATGACCTCGGCCTGCTCGAAGCAGCCGAGGATTCGGCTGCGCAACTCGAGCGCATCGTCGACGGTCTTCATCCCCGGCGCCCACCGCTCGAAGTGGTCGTTCCCGAAGTAGGACTGGTTGGCCCCCGCGGCGACGACCAGGCTGTCGTACTCGAGATCGAAGTCGATGTGTCCTGCCGAGGCGTGGATCCTCTTCCCGGCCACGTCGATCGTGTCGACATCACCCAGGACCACGGTGGCGTTCTTCTGGTCCCTCAGGATGAGTCGCGTCGGCGGGGCGATCTCGCCCACGGAGAGGATGCCGGTGGCCACCTGGTACAGCAGGGGCTGGAACAGGTGGTGGCCGGTCCTGGCCACCAGGGTCACGTCGACGTCCGCTTTGGCGAGCTGCTGCGCGGCGAACAGACCGCCGAAGCCGGAGCCGACGATGACGACGCGGTGCCGGCGGCCGGCCGGTGCGGTGGCTGTGACCTGGTCGGTTGCGGGCTCGGTCATGGCGGCTCCTGATGAGGCTGGTCTGGGTTGAGGGGCTCGGTGGCCTCGTCGGTCTGGGGCCCGCGCGGGATGACGCCGGGCACGGGTCCCCAGGATAGTGCTCCGCCTGACCCCGTGCACAGGTAGCCGCACCGCACGCGGGTGGGTGGCCCCCCGCCGCGCCTGACCGGGCGGACGCGCAGGCGACGGTACCGTCCACCTGACGAGAGCCCCGGAGGGAGGGACAGGGTGGTCAGAGTCGAACCGCAGACCGTCGACCTCGAGCGCTGGCCCGCGCTCGCGCCACCGTCCGGACCGGGGGGACAGCCCTCGGCGCTCGTCGCCCAGGCGCTCCGGCGGTCGGCGCGCGAGCTCGGGGTGCGGATCGACTACCCCGATTCGTCGGCGGCCGGAGAGTACGACGCCCCGGTGCGCGTGGTACTGCGCGAACCCGATCACTTCTGGGCCCGGCTGGCGGACGCCGGCGTGGTGGGGCTCGGCGAGTCGTTCATGGCGGGCGACTGGGCCACTCCGGACCTGTGTGCCGCCATCGCGGTGCTGGCCCCGTGGATCGCCTCGAACGCCGACTGCGCGCACCCTGGTGAACGCGCGTACGGCCGGGAGGGTCGCGGCCCCGCCGGTGGCGGTCGTCGGCGTGGCGGGCCGGTCGCCGTGGAACTGGAGGATTCGGTCCCCGGCGCGCTGACCTCGCTGTACACGGACGAGACGATGTCGACCGCGGGTGCAGTGTTCGCTTCCGGAGCGCGCACCCGTGCCCGGTTGGACGACGGGACGGAGGTCGTGCACCTCGAAGCGCCGGCGGCTGCGCCCCGCCGCACCGACCTCGGCGACGCCCAACGCCGGGCCGCGGACACCCTGTTGACGCTGGCCGGGATCGGGGAGGGGACCCGTGCCCTGGTCGCCACACCGGGGTGGGGCGAACTGCCCATGAGGGCTGCCGAGCGCGGGGCGCACGTCCGAACCATGACATCGTCGACGGAGAGACTGGCGACGCTCGGGTCGAGGTTCACCGCGGCAGGTCTCGACGAGGAGATCTCGCTGTTCCTCGGAGCGCCGTCGGAAGTCGCGGGCGCGGTCGACTCCGTCGTCGCGGTGGACCCCGGCATCACCGCCGGATCCGCCGGGCACGCCGAGGTCCTCGCCGTGGCCGCCCGGCTTCTCGGCCCGGGGGGCCGTCTCGCCCTCCAGACGACGGTCTCACCGGGTCGGCCCACCCCGGCGGTCGTGGAGCTGGCCGCGTGGGAGTCCCGTTACGTGTCCGAGGCGGGGCCCCCGGTGGGGTGGTCGGAACTCGTCGAGATGGTCGACCGGGCGCCCTGCCTGACGCTCCGGGGGCGGGTGGAGATCACCGCTCATCATGCGGAGACCGTGCGCCTGTGGTCGGAGACGTTCGCGCAGCGCGGACGCGATGCCGCCGCGCTGGGGTTCGACGCCGTCTACCGACGGATGTGGTCGTTCCACCTGGCGGCCTTGGAGACCGGGCTCCGTAGTGGATGGGTCGAGTCGATTCAGCTGCTCGCGACGGCCGGTGAGGCGGTCCGGCGGCGCGCGGACGGGCGCACGACATAGGGTTTGCCCCATGGGCAACATCCTCACCTCGATCGCCGTGTGGTTCGGCCGACAGGACGCCACCCGGGAGAACTCCCACCTTGTCGTGACGGTGGACCGGTGGCTCGACCGGGTCACCCGCGGGCGGGTGCCGCTTCTCCGGGTCGCGGGGCTGCCCACTCTGACCCTGCACGTCCCTGGTCGCAAGAGCGGCGCACCACGCAGCACGCCGCTGTTGTGCGCCTCGTGGGGGAACGGGCTGGTCGTCGTCGGGTCGAACTGGGGTGGGCAGAAGACCCCGGCCTGGGTCCACAATCTCCGGGCCGCCGCCGAGGGCGAGGTCGAGATCTCGGTCTACGGCGCGAGGCTGGTCGTGGACGTCCGTGAATTGACCGGTGACCAGCGGGACTCGGCATGGTCGGCGGCGGCCCGTGTCTGGCCGAACTACGAGATCTACGCTCGGCGCACCAGCCGCGAACTACCCGTCTTCCACCTCACCCCCCGTCTGTAGCCGCGGGGGCGGCCCCGGGTGGGGCCGGGGTCTGTAGTCACGTCCGCGCCGGGCGGCCCGGGTCATCCGCGACGGGCGACCATGTTCATCGCGGTGGCGGTGAGGATCGGATCCCCGTCCTGGTTGACCAGCGTGACATCGGTGGTGAGCACGCCGCGGTCCGGCTTGGTCCTGGACGGTCGGACCTCGGTGGTCTCGCAGAGCAGGGTCAGACGGTCGCCCGGCCGCAGCGGGCGCACCCACCTCAGTTCGTCGATGCCGGGGGAGGCCAGGCTCGCCACGCTGGTCAGGTAGTTGTCCGCGAACAGGCGCATCATCAGTGCGGCGGTCTGCCACCCGCTGGCGATGAGTCCGCCGAACGGGCCGGCGGCGGCCGCCTCGGGATCGGTGTGGATGCTCTGCGGGTCGTACCGACGCGCGAACTCCATGATCTCGTCGGCGTCGACCGACTCCTCACCGAACCGGTACCTCGCGCCCTCGGTGTAGTCCTCGAGGTACCTGTCGTCGATCGGGGCGGTGAACTCGTCGTACGTCTCGTCCTGCATCGTCTCTCCCACGTCGGTGTGTACGCTTTTTAGTTAATCACCACTCACCGACTGGAGGACGGAGATGGCGTACTTCGATCGCCTCGGGCCGGACAGATTCCGCCCGACCGAGCACGTGAGCGGAGCGTGGGACGAGTCGACCCAGCACATCGGACCCGCACTCGGTCTGCTCGTCCACGCCGTCGAGCTCGACCTCGCCGCCCGCCGCGACGATCCCATGGTGGTCTCCCGGCTGTCCTACGAACTGCTCGGTGTCGTGCCTATGGACGCCGTGGACGTCCGGGTGGAGGTCATCCGCCCGGGCCGCACCATCGAGCTGGTCGAGGTCACCTACGGACACGGGGACCGCACCGGGATCCGCCTGCGGGCGTGGCTGCAGCAGCCCCGCGACACCGAGGCGATCGCGGGCGCCGGATTCGATCCGATCCCGCCGCCGGAGCGGATGGAGCCGTGGGACCCCACCACGATCTGGCGCGGGGGGTACCTCGCCTCGGCCGAGGTCCGGCGGATCAGCGACGGCCCCGGCCGGTCGCGGTACTGGGTCCGTACCGACGTCCCGCTCCTGGCCGGCGAGGACGTCAGCGCACTGGCGCGGATGGCCGGGCTGTTCGACATCGCCAACGGGATGGCGGTCCGGGCCGATCCGACGTCGGTGCACTATCCGAACATCGATCTCACCGCGCACCTCACCCGCCCGCCGGCAGGCGAGTGGTTGGGGTTCGACACACGCGTGACGTTCGGGCCCGGCGGGCTGGGGCTGACATCGAGCGTGATCCACGATGAGGCCGGGCCGTTGGGGACCGTCGCCCAGTCGCTCACCGTCCGACCGTGAGCTGCCGTAGGTAGCACCGCATGCCGGAGCCCGTGTCGGGGTCGCGGTCGGAGAACCCGTGCCGTTCGTAGAACCGCCTGGCGTCGACGTCATCGGCGTCCACGTTGACGAGCAGCTCCTCGCCGCCCCGGGAGCGGACCTCACCGACGGCACGGGCCAGTAGCGCGGCGCCCACCCCGCTCCCGCGACGGTCTCGACGGACGTAGAGTTCTTCGAGCTGTGCCAGCGGCCCGTCCCATAGCGGCGTGGGGCGCAGGGTGAGGAACGCGAACGCGATGTCGGTCCGGGCGTCGGAATCGACACGGGCGAGGAGCGCCAGGACGTCGTCGCGTGCAAGGAGGTCAACGAACCGGGCGGTGGCGGCGACGGCGTCCGGGGTCGGGGCGTCGAACTCGGTGTTGAAGTCGTAGAGCAGCTGACCGAGTGATCCTGCGTCCGCAGGGGTGGCCACGCGGATCTCTGACCGCTCGGCGGGACGATCCGGCGCATCCGCGACGGGCGCCGGGGATCCCTCGAGAAGCCCCCGGAGACGTTCGAGGTCCTCGGCCACGGCGGCGGCGTCCTGCTCGAACTCGTCGTCGTCGCCGTCGGTCCCACGCAGGGTGAACACCACCTCGCTCCCGTGCGGATGGGGAAGGACGCGCAGGGGGTTGAGGGTGGCAGTGCCGTCGGGGAGCGTGACCTCGTGGTCCAGGACACCGAACGAGTTGGTAGGAGTGAACCGGACGCGGACCTCGCCCATGGGGGAGTCGACGACGAGGGTGTCGCCGTCGGATCGCACCTCACCCGCCGCGAGTCCGGCCGCCCACGAGGGCAGGTGGGCCGGGTCGGCGGCGAGGGCGTAGACCTCGTCGGGGGAGCGGCGGATGACGACGGCCAGGTGCCGGGTGCGCATGACACGAGTATCCGCCGTGTCCGCCGTCCGCACCAGGGTGCAGCAGAGGCGGAATGGTCAGACTGTGGCGCGGGTGGTCAGGGAACGGCGGGCTCGTCGTAGCTGCCCTGGCCGGCGATGCTGGTGACCGTCGTCAGGAGGAATACGGAGTCGGCGAGCGCGGTGACGGCGTGGCGGTGGTGGGTGAGTGTGTGCAGTTCGCCCGCCGCGATGTCCATGGACCCGTCACCCGTGACGCGGACGGCGCCCTGCAGGAGGTAGAGGCTCGCGGCCGGGGGAGAGTTGTGCTCCTCGAGTTCGGTGCCCTCGGTCAGCGCGAGGAGGGACTGCCGCAGGGGCCCCTCGCGGACGAGGATCTCGGCGTGGCGCCCGTGCGCGGACTCCTTGGCGCGGGCGAGGATGCGGTCGGCGGTCTCGGTCACATGGTTCATGGTGGAACTCACTGTCTCTCGGGTCGCGCTGTCTCTCGGGTCGCGTGGTCCGCACTCTACGCCAGGACGGCGACCGTCGCGCAGAGCATGATCGTGGCGGCCACGACGGCGGTGGCCAGCGTCCGGGTGGCAGCGCGGGGGAGTCGCGTACGGCCGGCCATGACCACGCCGACGGCCAGTGCGACGCGCGGGGGCGAGACGATGATGGCGAACGACCCGGCGACGTTCTGACCGGCGAGCGTGATGAGGCTGTCGGCTCCCAGCCCGGTCGCGGCGCCGGAGGTGGCGGTGGAGAACATGGCCGCCGCACCGGTGTTGGTGCCGGTGAGGTAGCCGCCGAGCGCCCCGATGGCCGGGATCCCGGCGAGTGACGCCGTGCCGAACCCGGCGGCGAGATCGGCGAGGTGGGTGGCCATCCCGGCGGCGGCCATGACGATGCCGATGGACATGAACACGATGGCGTTGCCCGCGACGGGGACCCACGTCGCCAGCGTCGTCCGGACCAGGCGTGTCACGGGCGGGCCCGGAGTGGTGTACACGCGGAGCGCGACGAGGGCCGCGACGTTCACCCAGAGGGCGGGGGAGGTGAGCCATCCCGTCCCGGCCGGGGCGCCGGCTAGGGCGAGCGCGGCCGTGGTGCCGAGGATCCCCGCGAGGAGGACCGCGAACGGGACGAGCCCGCGCACGAGCTGGGCGGTGACGGCGGGGAGCGCGCCGTACCGGACTCGCGCGACGCCCAGCAGGAGGGCTATCACGGCGGCCGAGGCGAGGATGCCCGACGGCGGGACGCCGATCACGGCGTTGGACGCGACGAGGGCACCCCACTGGGTCACGACGACGGCGGCGCCGAGCGCCACGTGGCGCGCCGGGGGTCGGGTGGTGACGACGACGAGGACGGTCGTCATGCTCGCGACGAGGACCGGCAAGGTCAGGAGGGCCGACCAGTATCCGAGTTCCGCGACGTCCTGACCGCCGAGCTCCGCGGCCACGAGGGTGCCCGGGCCGAGTGAGCCCCACGGGACCAGGACAAGTCCGAGCAGCCCCGTGACCACGGCCTTCATCGGCGACAGTCCCATCCGGACGAGGAGCGGTGCGGTGATCACCACGCCGAGCCCGAACCCGGTGACCGACTCCATGAACGGCGTGAGCCCGAATACCAACAACAGGATCGCGGGCACCCGATCACCGCCCGAGGAGATCCGTTCCAGCCACCCGGCAATGTGGTCTCTGCTCCCGGTTGCCGACAGGGCCGTGGCCAACAGGACACCGCCGAGGAGGATGAGCGCGACCTCGAGGACCGTCGGCCCCAGCTGAGCCAGGGTGGTGAGGACCTCGTCGTCGTCGGGTCGGAAGACGGCGGCCGCGGCGAGGACGGCGGTGGCCAGTCCCACCGTCCCGGCGAGGAGCGAGCGGGCCCGGAGCGCCAACAGGCCCAGGACCACCACGACCGGCGAGACGGCGGCGCCGGTCTGCATGAGAGCGCTCACTGCACCCAACCTACCCAGGGGGCTCGGGCCAACGGTTGCGACAGCATCGGAGGGCGAGGAGCCTCGTCACACAACTGCGGGCGCAACCGCGGGCGGGCGGGACCTCGATGCGATCCGTGACCGACCGGACGGAGCCACCGCCGGAGAGGAGCACCGTGCACGCCACCGAAGTCGCCGACCGGGTCCATCGCCTGGCGCATGCACACGTCAACTGTTATCTCGTCGACGACGAGGACGGGGTGACCCTCGTCGACGCCGGTCTGCCGAGCATGTGGGACCTCATGACCGACACCCTCGCTCGGCTGGGGCGCGGTCCCGCCGACGTGCGGGCGCTCGTGCTGACCCACGGGCACTTCGACCACGTCGGCTTCGCGCGACGCGCCCGGACCGAAATGGGGGTGCCGGTGCTCGTGCACCCGGCAGACGGACACCTGGCCGCGCACCCCTACAGCTACACGCCCCAGCGGAACCGATTCCTGTACCCGTTCACCCATCCCCGGTCGCTTCCCGTGATCGGTCAGATGGCCATGGCCGGCGCTCTCACCATCAAGGGGATCGAGGACACCGGGGAGCTGCAGGTGGGCACCGAGTTGGACGTCCCGGGCCGTCCCGTGGCGATGTTCGCCCCCGGCCACACCGGAGGGCACTGCATCCTGCACCTACTCGACCGGGACACGGTCATCAGTGGGGACGCGCTGGTCACCCTGGACCCGTACACCGGCACCACGGGGCCGCAGATCGTCGCCTCGGCGGCCACGGCCGACACCGCCCTCGCAATGGAGTCGCTGGGTCCGATCGCGGATACCGGAGCCTCCACCGTCCTGCCCGGACACGGGGAACCCTGGACCGACGGCGTCGACGCCGCGGTCGGGCACGCCCGCGCCGTCGGCGAGCACTGACCAGACCGCATCGACGCACGAGCGAGGAGCTCTCCGGTGCGGGAGGGGAGTGGTGGCAGCGCCCGCCGTCCACGGCGGATGTCAGGGATGAGCTGACCGGTTGCGCAGACGCGGCGTCAGCTGATCCGGGGAGGGTTCGTCGCCCCTCTCGACCGTGGCGATGAGTCCGTCAGCGTGGGAGACCAACCCGGTCGCATCGATTCCGTGGGGCGTGGGGCCGCCGGCGTGGCCGATACGTTCGGCGGCACGAGCGAGCAACGACAACGCGCCCTTGGTGTTGCCGCGCTGGATATGAGTGATGCCGACCGCGAGTTGGGCGAGGCCCTGCCAGAGCAGGCGCTCGCCCTCCGGGGAGCTTTTCCAGGCTCCCTCGAGCACTTCGTGGGCATTGAACGCGAGGCCCCGGTCCAGGAGATCCTGCGCCCACTCCAGCGACTCGGCGGGGGGCAGATCGAGATCCTCGGGGATGCGCTCGACACCGACGCTTCCAGGCGGCAACGGGCGGCCGAGTTCGTCGCGCGGGCGTGAGTTGCGCGCGCGGCCGTCCTCGTCGCGATCGCGGTCCATGCCGGGTGGGGTGTGCATCTCGCCATCGTCCCATCTGGTGACGACGGCCTGCCACCTCGGACCCGGGCCCTGATCGTGACACGTCACGCGCGCCCTTTCATCCGCGCGCTCCGTAGGCTTGTCCCATGACGTTGCATCATGTTCGACGCGGGCAAGGTAGCCCTCTACTTCTCGTGCACGGACTCGGCGCGGGGTGGCGATCGTGGGAACCCATCATCGACGATCTGGCAGCGCGTCGCGAGGTCATCGCGGTCGACCTGCCGGGTTTCGGCGAGTCCCCACCGCTGGAGGGTGAGGTGTCCATAGCGGCGCTGGCTGACGCCGTCGCCCGGTTCATCGAAGAGTCGGGTCTGGACGGGGTGTCCACGGCCGGACAGTCGATGGGTGGGCGGATCGTTCTCGAGCTGGCCCGGCGCGGCGTCGGTGGCGACACCGTGGCGCTGGACCCCGGCGGGTTCTGGAGTGATCGCGAGCTGGCGATCTTCAGCGCCACCCTCCGACCGTCGATCGCCCTGGTCAGCGCCGTGCGCGGAGCGCTCCCGGTACTCCTGGGCAATCCGGTGAGTCGGACCGCCCTGCTGGCGCAACTGTCTGCGCGGCCATGGGCGCTGTCGGCACAGACCGTGCTGCCCGACGTGGCCGGGCTGGCAGACGCACCGGCGACGGGCCCGGCGATGGACGCGCTCACGAAGGGCCCCCCGCAGCAGGGTGCCCCCGCGGGCACGGTCCCGGGACGGGTCACCATCGGGTGGGGACGTCGCGACCTGGTGACACTGCCGGCCCAGGCTGAGCGCGCCGCCCGCGCGTTCCCCGACGCGACACTGCACTGGTTCGATCGGTGTGGCCACTTCCCGCAATGGGACGCGCCCCGGGAAGCGAGTCGGATCATCCTGGACCGGACCAGCTGACCGACCGCACTCCGCCGTCGTGGTGTAGGCCTTCGTGACGTTGCCGCCACCGTCGGCGGTTGCGCCCGCGCGATGCTCTGCCACCATGGGCTGATGATCCGTCACGTGCGTGACCACTGGAGACCGCCATCAACCGGGTGGGGGACCCCATCACGAGACGAGGCCGGGGATCCCCGGGAGCGGACCAGCCGGACCGGACGATGACACACCTCGCACTCGCCACACGGCTCAGCTCGATGCTGAGAGTCCGCAGTACGTTTCGTCGCGGGATGTGGACGACCGAACTGCGGATGAATGTGGACCCGGAGACGGTGTGGTCAGTCATCACCGATGTCCAGAGCTGGCCGCGGTGGGGGCCCACCGTCTCGGCGGCCCGGGTCGACGGTGACTCGGGCTTGGCGGTCGGTGCGCGAGGGACGGTCACGACCGCGGTGGGGCTGTCCCTGCCGTTCGAGATCACCGATTTCGTGGAGCGGCGGCTGTGGGCGTGGAAGGTCGCAGGAGTGGGCGCAACGCGGCACGAGGTGATCGAGGTACCGGGTGGTTGTGTCCTGAGCTTCGGTGCTCCGGTCTGGGCGGCGGGGTATCTGCCGGTGCTTGCTGTCGCACTGCCGCGCATCGAACGGATCTCGGTCGAACGAGCTCCCCGGGACGGGGTCGGCTTCGGTGGGGGCGAGGTGTGAGGAGCCGGGCAGCGACGTGTGACAGAAGTGCCGTGGGGATTCCCGCCCGTGAGGCCCCGAGATCCTAGGTGGAAGGTCTGCGTATTAGATTCATGCGTATTCGAGTCGGCAGGCAGGGGC
>NZ_JALJRF010000021.1:0-66484 GCF_024519835.1 Dietzia sp. Die43
CTCTGGCATCGCTTCCCCTTATAGCTGATCCCTCTACGGATCCGGGGGAACCTCACCTGGGCCAGGCCGGCATCGATCATAATTCGGCGGAGGCAGCCCACGTCGAGGAAGCATTCACGGCGTCCATCATCGTGGCGTGGGGGTTGGCGGTGACCATCGCAGTGTTACTGGCGCTGCTGGTGAGTTGGTATCTCACCCGGAGAGTTCAACACTCCGTCACCGCCGTGACCTCCTCGACTGCCGAGATCGCCAGTGGACGCTACGACACGCGGGTCGTTAGCCCAGGCCTGGGCCGCGAGTTCGACGATCTCGCCGACAGTGTCAACGAACTCGCCCGACGGCTCGACGCCACCGAGACCACCAGACGCAGAATGCTGGCCGACCTCGGACACGAAATGCGCACACCCCTTGCCACACTCGACTCCTACCTCGAAGCCATCGACGACGGCATCCACACCTTCGACGACGACGTCCGAACCATTCTGTGGTCGGCTACTCGGCGGCTGGAGAGACTCGCCGCGGACATCGTCGACGTCTCCCGCGCGGAAGAACACCTCACCCGCCTTCGCCCCAGTCCGACCACTACTCGGACGCTGGTCACCCGTGCGGTCGACGCCGTCCGAGAACGATACGAGAACAAGGGAGTCCAGCTACACACCCACGTCGACGACGCACCGGTGACGGTGGACACCGACCGCATCGGACAAGTGCTGGGCAATCTCCTGGACAACGCACTTCGCCACACCCCCGCCGGCGGCACCGTCACCGTCATCAGCGGGCAGGTAGGGCGCCGCCACGTCGAGATCACCGTGTCGGACTCCGGCGAAGGAATCGCCCCACACTACCTCGACCACCTCTTTGACCGCTTCTACCGAGCCGACACCTCACGCGGCCGCCACAGCGGCGGCAGCGGTATCGGCCTGACCATCACTCGCGCACTCGTCGAAGCCCACGGAGGGCACATTCGAGCGCACAGCGACGGGTCCGGCCAAGGTGCGAGCTTTACTGTCGAAATTCCAAAGCCGGACTAAAGACGACTCAGGTGGCCGCCGGGCCGAGGGGGTCAGGGGCGGTCATGCCAGTACGCCTGAGAATCCGTCGGTGGCGTCGAGGTAGCCGACATCGCGCAAGGCCGCCTCGAGAACCCGGACATACGGAAGATGCAGTTCGGTAGCCATGCCATCGAGAGTCGCTCGGGCCGGCAGGCCGCGCAGACCGCGGGTGCGCCACAAGTACAGATTCTGGCGGGTGATCCCGATTCGGCGGGCCAGCTCGGCCTCACTGACGCCGTAGGTGTGCTTGTGAGCATCAATGAGCTCGACCAGGCGAGAGGTCTCCATAGTCCCGAGTATTCGCCTGCGCTGAGTATGTCGTCAAGTAGTAGTGGACGCTCCCAACAAGTACTACTTTACATAACGATAATTAGCGGCACTTCTAATTCCGCTGGTGAGAGCACATCCGGGGATGCTCACGTCCCCTACTGGAACCGGTTTGGCAACCGACACGATGCTGGCCCGGAGCGGCTGCCCGGTCCGGGTGCTGCGCGCCCCCGGCGTCGTCAGCCGTCGTAGGCGACCGTCTCCACGACGATCGGCCCGGCGACGGCCCCGCCGGTGGTGGTGAGTCGGTATTCGACCCGGCCCGGGCCGGTGGAGATCTGCGCCTCGTAGGGGTGGGAGATCGGATCGGGGATGCCCGTCGAGATCCGCGGGAACGGGACCTGCGCGATCTTCTCCCCGGTGGCCCCGGTGTCGAGGTTGCGCCACGAGAGGGTGGCGGTGAGGTTGCACGGACCCACCCCGGCGATGGCGAAGGCCCAGGCGACGGACGCCGTGTCCGGGTACCCGTCGCCGTCGAGCGTGGTGGAGATCGCGCCCGCGCACAGCCCCGTGGGTGAGCCGCCCACGGCGATCACGCGGTCGGGAGCGGGGAACAGTCGCGGGATGGCCTCGGAGGAGTCCTGGGCGTTCGCGGTGGCCGGGGCCGTGACGGCGGCGGTCAGTGCGACGGCCGTGGCGGCGAGGAACGCCCCCACGGAGACGGTGGGCCGGCGGGTGATCCGCCGGGTCGAGCCGGTGGTGTCCACCCGCTCATCGTCGCACTGCGGACAGCGGCAGACAATAGTGGGCGAGGATTCCGCCACGTCGGACCGCCATGTCGAACACGGTGGCCGTGCCCGGAACGAGAACCCGTTCGACACCTGTCTGTAATGTCCGACGAGAGGCTCCGGAAGCGAGCCTCGGTCGGAAGGATACGGGATGATGGCACGAACGCGCGGTGGGGACGCCGACACCGTCCGGTCGGATGAGAACGGTCTCATCGCGGTCCTCGCCTTCGGCGGCATCGTCATGTCTCTCAGTCAGACGCTGGTCATCCCGCTGCTGGGCATGCTGCCGGCGATTCTCAACACCTCCGCGGTCAACGCCTCCTGGGTCGTCACCATCACGCTGCTCGCCGGAGCGGTGGCCGGTCCGCTCATGGGACGACTGGGAGACCTCTATCCGAAGAAGTACGTGCTCATCGGTTGCACGGCGGTCATGGTCGTCGGCTCGGTGCTGTGCGCACTGGCCACCTCACTGTGGCCGATGCTCATCGGGCGCGCCCTGCAGGGCGTGGGAATCGGTGTGATCCCCATCGGCATCGCCACGATGCGCGAGATCCTCCCGGCGCGTCGACTCGCACCGGCGATCAGTCTGATGAGTTCCTCGCTCGGAGTGGGAGGGGCGCTCGGGCTCCCGGCGGCGGCCGCCCTGGCGCAATACGGTTCGTGGCAGTGGATGTTCTGGGGGTCCGGGGCCCTGGGCGTGGCGATCATCGTGATGATGATGGTGCGTCTCCGGACGCTGCCGGCCGCCAAACCGGACGGCACGCTCGACGTCATCGGCGCAGTGGGGCTCGCGATCGCCCTCATCTCGCTGCTGCTCGCGGTGTCCAAGGGCGCCGACTGGGGCTGGAGCTCCCCGTTGACCCTCGGCTTGCTGGCGCTCACCGCGGTCTCGCTGCCCGGATGGGCACTGTGGGTCCTCCGGCACCCGTCACCGATCGTGGACCTGCGGGTTGCCGCCCGTCGCCCCGTCCTGATGACCAACATCGCCTCGGTGACCATCGGCATGGGCCTCTATGCGCAGCTGCTGATCATGCCCCAGATTCTCCAGCTCCCGGTCGAGACCGGACACGGGTTGGGCCAGTCGATGGTGGCCATGGGGTTGTGGAGCGCGCCCGGCGGACTGGCGATGATGGCGGTCTCCCCACTCAGCGGGCGACTCATCGGCACCCGCGGCCCCAAGACCACGCTCATCCTGGGAGCGCTGGTGGTCGCGGTCGGCTATGCGTCCGGGTTGTTCCTCATGGGATCGACCTGGGGTGTGATGACCGTCGGCATCGTGGTGAGCGGCGGTGTGGGGCTGGCCTACGGTGCGATGCCCGCGCTGATCATGGCCTCGGTCCCCACCTCCGAGATGGGCTCGGCCAACAGCGTCAACACGCTCATGCGCTCCATCGGCACCACGACCTCTGCCGCGGTGCTCGGCGTGCTGCTCACCCAGATGTCCATGGACTTCGAGGGGCTGTTTGTCCCCACCGAGACCGGATTCCGGGTCGGTCTGATGTTCGGCTGCGGCGCGACCCTCCTTGCCGCGGCGGTCGCCGCCACGATCCCGCCACCGTGGGAGGACAAGGCCACGGCCCCAGCGGTGCCGGCGCGGGAGAGCTGAGCGGCCGGATCAGTACGCGCCGGACAGGATCCCGTCGACCCGCGACCGGTCGATCTTGGTGGTGATGCCGCACGCCGTGCACGTGGCCGTGTACGACGACCCCAGCGGGATGATGGGGATGAAGAACAGGGAGAACGCTCGCTTCCGACGGTCGACCCGCTGTGCGGCGACGTTGCCGCAGTTCGGGCACGTGGCCCGGGCCAGCCCGAGGTTCCGGGACGAGTTCTTGAAACCGAAGATGAAGAACATCGGCCCAGCGTGACACCGCACCGGGCCGCGCGCACCCGGTGCGGTGGAGTTCAGGCCCCGGGACCCGAGCCGTCCGCGGTCGACCGGGCGCGGGCGACGATTGCATCGGCCAGCTCTGCCGGCCGCTCGTCGGGGATCCAGTGACTGACCCCGCTCATCTCGACGAACCGGTAGTCGGCGTCCACGTGGTGGCGGGTCCGCTCGGCGCCCCCGCGGCCCAGGGCCGGGTCGCGGTCACTCCACACGAACGTGGTGGGCACACGGATCGGCGCGGTCGAGCGGGACGGTGAGGCGAAGGGCAGGGCCCGGTACCAGCCGAGTCCCCCGGGGATCGCGCCGGCGGCGACCATCTCGCGCCGGTAGCGCTCGATCATCTCGGGCGTCATCCCCATCCCGGCCAGGGCCTTCTCGGGCAGCGGGCCGGCCGAGGTGAGCAGTCGCTCCGGCAGGAACGGCAGCTGGAAGAGCCCGATGTACCAGGATCGCAGTAGCTGGTCGGAGGCGACCATGGCCTTGAGGAAGGCGGCGGGGTGGGGGACCGACACGGCGGTGAGGCTGCGGATGCGGTCCGGGTGCGCTCCGGCGACACCCCACGCGACTGCGGCGCCCCAGTCGTGACCCACCACGTGGGCGTCGGGCAGGCAGGCGGCGTCGAGCAGGGCGAGGACGTCCCCCACCAGTTCCGACAGCCGGTACGCGCGTCGACCACGGGGGCGGGCGGACTCGCAGTACCCGCGCTGGTCCAGCGCCAGGGTGCGGTACCCGGCCGCGTGCAGGAGCGGAGACACGAGGTCCCAGCTGGAGGTGCGTTGCGGGAACCCGTGGAGCAGGACGATCGCCTCGCCGTCGGCGGGCCCGGAGTCCACCGCGCGCAGCTCCATGCCGTCGCGGGAGAACCACAGGTCCGGCCGGTGGGCATTCGGATCAGCCGCGGACATATCCCCTCCTGACCGCCCGGTCGAGGATTCCGAGCGTCGCCTTGAGCGCCGATGCGTCCAGCACCGGCAGTACTCCCGAGTCGCGCCACTTCGGGTGCGCGTCGGACCAGTCGTAATAGCTGACGACCTCGGTACGCGCCCCCTCGGCGCCGTCGCCATCGCCGTTATCGCCCTCGCCCAGCGGGATCAGGTGGTAGCCGTAGGTATGCCCGATCGGCGGGGTGATGGCCCCGTCGATGGTCCAGGCGATCTCGGCGTCCGGCTCGAACCGGGTGATGATCACCGTGACGTCGTACTCGCCCATGTCGTAGTCACCGAGGGACTCGCGGTCCATGTGGACGACGAACCGGTCGCCCTCGGCGGTGACCACCGATCCTTCGGCCGCCTGGAGCATCCCCGAGGAGTCGATCGCCACGTGGCCGTCGGGATCGCACAGTACGGCGAACACGCGGTCTGCCGGAGCCGTGATCACCCGCCGTGCCTCGAGGCGGAGGCCGGCAGGACTCTCGCAATCGGCGGCCTCACGGGGGTCGGGGTGGGGGCTCATGGCCGAGACGCTACCCGCGCACGCCGTGGGTCGGGGACCTCTCGCGATCCCCGACCCACGGTGTCCGTCTACTGCTCCGTGCCCTGTGTCAGATGCGGGCCGGGTCGGGCCGCTCCCACGCCCGGTGGGTGGCCAGCAGCGGCTTGAGCGCGGGCAGCACGCCGGCCGCCGCGTCCACGGCGACCACGCCCGGCGTGTCCGAGGTCAGTCCGAAGTCGACGTACCGGTCGATGGGCGCCAGGGTGGCGATGGCCTTCTTGTGCCGGTACATCTCGCTGATGAGCACGTCGGTCCGCGGGTGGGCGGGGAGGTCGACGACGACGAGGGCATCGAACTCGATGGACCGCTGCGTCTGATAGGTCCGCGAGATCGCGACCGTCGCGTCGGGCTCGCCCTCGCCCAGCCGGCCGCCGACCGGGCCGATCACGAGCGGGACCATGTCGTCGTCGAACACGGCCTGCTCGAGTTCCTTGACCGCGACGACGTCGGAGTTCTCCGTGACGAGGATGCCGATCTGGCGCCCGTCGGACGGCCACTCCTTGCCGATCTGGGACAGGGCCGGGCTGGTGACGACCTCGGCCACGGGCACCTTCGCGGGAGCAGGCAGCCCCAGCCCCGACGCGACGGTGACGGCCAGGTCATGGTCGATGTGCGCGAGCTGCTCGACCTGCCGGATCTTGATGGCCTCCTCGTAGCACTTGCCCAGCTCGAAGGTGTACGCCTCGGCGACGTGCGCCTTCTCCACCTCGGTGAGGCTGGTGTAGAACAGCGTCGCCTGCGAGTAGTGATCGTCGAACGTCGCCGGGGCGTCGCGGACGACCTGCGCGTCGGCGATCTGCTGCGCCACCTCCACCAGCGCACCGTCGGTGGTGCCCGCCATGAACGGGCACCCACCGTCGAGGCTGTTGGGCTGGTACGGCGCCACGCCCACGTGGTCGGCGGACTGGTGGAAGCCGTCGCGGAGCATGTCGTTGACAGGGGCGTGGGGGCGGTTGATGGGGATCTGGCCGAAGTTCGGCCCGCCCAGACGCGTGAGCTGGGTGTCCAGGTACGAGAACAGTCGGCCCTGCAGGAGCGGGTCGTTGGTGACGTCGATGCCCGGCACCAGGTGGCCCGGGTGGAACGCCACCTGCTCGGTCTCCGCGAAGAAGTTCTTGACGTTGGCGTTGAGCGTCATGGTGCCGATCACCTGCACGGGTGCCAACTCCTCGGGCACGAACTTGGTCGGGTCCAGCAGGTCGATGCCGTGGAACATCTCGCTGACACCGTTCTCGTCGACCGTGTCCGGGAAGACCTGGATGCCAAGGTCCCAGCTCGGGAACGCACCGGCCTCGATCGCGTCGGCCAGGTCGCGCCGGTGGAAGTCCGGGTCCATGCCGGCGGTGATCTGGGCTTCCTCCCACACCTGCGAGTGGACGCCGAGGTGTGGCTTCCAGTGGAACTTCACCAGGCTCGTCTCGCCGGCGTCGTTGATCATCCGGAACGTGTGGACACCGAAGCCCTCCATCATCCGGAGCGAGCGCGGGATGCCGCGGTCGGACATGTTCCACATGGTGTGGGCCTGCGCCTCGGTGTGCAGGGAGACGAAGTCCCAGAAGGTGTCGTGCGCACTCTGGGCCTGCGGGATCTCGCGGTCCGGGTGCGGCTTGGCGGCGTGGACGACGTCGGGGAACTTGATGGCGTCCTGGATGAAGAACACCGGGATGTTGTTGCCGACCAGGTCCCAGGTGCCCTCGTCGGTGTAGAACTTGGTCGCGAACCCGCGGGTGTCGCGGACGGTGTCGGCGGATCCGCGGTTGCCGAGCACGGTGGAGAAGCGGACGAAGACCTCGGTCTCCTTGCCCTCGGCAAAGACCCCGGCCTTGCAGACGCTCGCTGCGGCGCCGTTGGCCACGAACGTCCCGTGTGCACCGGCACCGCGGGCGTGGACCGCGCGCTCCGGGATGCGCTCGTGGTCGAAGTGCATGATCTTCTCGCGCAGGTGGTGGTCCTGGAGCAGGACCGGGCCGCGACGACCGGCCTTGAGCGAGTGGTCGGTGTCGGACAGGCGCCCGCCCTGGGCGGTGGTGAGGAACTGGCCCTGCTGACGCATGACCTCCTCGCGGGCGGTGACCGAGCCGGGCGGCTCCGCGCCGGTCGGGCCGTACGGGGTCGCGCCCTTCTGGTCGGCCTTCGGCGGCAGCGGGCTGGTCGGCTCGGTGGGCTCCGCGACGGTCGGCGGTCGCGACCCCGGGGTGCCGGGGACGACGTCGGCGCTGCCGGCCAGGTCGTCGGCGAACTGTTCGGCCTTGTCGACGAGCTTCTCGGCCGCGGATCGGGCGGCGGACTTGGAGTCGGACTTCTTGTCGGGCATCGGCACTCCTTCGGGATGAGAATCGTTCTGGGTGCACTGGCTTTTCCAGCCGTGCAGGCGATTCTGCTCCACTGGCGAAGGTCTGCAACCTGTCGCGCGACCACCCGGACCGACGTGAACTTCGCGCCTCCGGGGCCGTAGACCGTGGTGAATCGATGACCGTCCGGTCAGCCCTTCCCCGGGGCGAGGGCGCCGGTCAGGAAGTGCGACGCCCGGGCACTGTTGAGCGTGATGTCGTAGTCCGGCGACTCACGCCAGTAGCGGATCACCGAGATGTAGGTGGAGCCGACCATCTGGGCGAGGAAGCGCAGCGGCAGGTCCTCGCGCACCTCCCCGGCGGCCACTCCCGGGGTCAACAGTCGCACCAGGGTGGACGTCAGCTTCTCGGTGCGGGCGGCGCTGACGGCGGGGACGGCGAGTTCGCGCTCGAGCTCGCCGGTCAGCGACGCGAAGTAGACCGGCGCGGTGGCGGCGGTGGCGGCGACGTCCGCGAACAACCGATCGAGCCGACCCGCGGTGGTCAGCGGCTCGGACAGCAGGTCGTCGACCAGCAGTCCGAGAGTGGCCACGTGGGCGTCGTGGAGGGCGATGACGATGCCGTGCTTGTTCTGGAAGTAGTTGAAGAACGTCGCGCGGGAGACGCCGGCCGCCTCGGCGATCTCCTCCGCCGTGGTCTCGGCGACCCCGCGTTCGGCGAAGAGCTGACGGGCGGCCTGCAGCAGGCTCGTGCGGACCGCGTGCTTGTTGTGCGCGCGCCGGGAGGAGTCGGGCGGCGGTTCGGTGTCGATCGGCGGCCACGTCTGCATCTGTCGTCTCGTCCCCTCATCAGCGGCCCGGCGGCTCGCAGTGCGTCCGGGTCCACGATATCGGTCGGTGGAAAACCTAGACGCAAGTCTACGTTCGTGGTGTGATCTAGCTCACCGCCTGGATGAAGGGCGTGTCACCGGAAGAAGGAACGACGGACATGAGCCAGGACGTGACGGCGGACGACGTCAAGACCGACATCATCACCTCGACCACCGACCTCGACGAGGTCCGGGCCCGACTGGAGACGTGGCTGGCCGAGCGGGTGGGCAGCACGGGACCGGTCCGCCTGACGTCGATCCGGCGCCCCGAGAGCTCGGGCATGTCGAGCATCTCCGTCCTGCTCGACGCCGAGTGGACCGCGGACGGGCGCGACGAGCGCGCGGAGGTGGTGGCCCGACTCGCGCCGGAGGCCTCCTCGTTCCCGGTGTTCCCCGACTACGACCTGGCCGGGCAGGCTGCCGTGATGCGCGCCGTCCGCGAGCGGGCCGACCTGCCGGTGCCCGACGTCCGCTGGGTCGAGGACTCGCCCGAGATCCTGGGCGTGCCCTTCCTGGTGATGGACCGTGTCTCCGGCCGGGTCCCCGTCGACAACCCGCCGTACGTGTTCGGCGGCTGGGTGGTGGAGGAGCTGGACGAGACCGGGCGGGCGCGGGTGCGCGACGTGAGCGTGGAGGTGCTGGCCCGGGTTCACGGCATCCCGGACCCACGGACCGCGCTCGGGGACGCCGCGCCGGCCGCCGGCGTCGACAGTCTCCGGGCCCACGTGGAGAACGAGCGCGCCTACTACGAGTGGACCCGCCGGGAGGACGGTCTCCGGATCCCGGTCCTGGAGCGGGCGTTCGACTGGATCGAGGAGAACTGGCCCACCGAGCTGTCGCCGGACGTGCTCTGCTGGGGCGACGCGAGGATCGGCAACATCATGTTCGACGGGGTCGAACCCGCCGCCGTGCTCGACTGGGAGTCGGCCACCCTCGCCCCGCCGGAGCTCGACCTGGGCTGGTTCCTGTTCTTCCACGACATGTTCCAGGAGATCGCCGAGCAGTGGGACTTCCCCGGCCTGCCCGACCTGTTCCCCCACGGCGCCGTGGTCGCCCGATACGAGGAGCTCACCGGGTCACCGGTTCGCGAGCTGGAGTTCTTCCGCACCTACGCCGCCCTGCGCCACGGCATCGTGATGTCGCAGATCGAGCGCCGCCGCGTCCACTTCGGCGAGGTCGAGGCGCACGAGAACCCGGACGAGTACGTCCTGCACCACGCCATGCTCGCGCGGATGATCGCCGACTGACACCCGGTACGAACCGCCCCACTCGACCGTCGTGCAGCACCGCCCCCTGCACCGACCCGCACCACCGCCCCGCACCACCGCCCCAGAGCACTCCCAGGAGAGTCCATGACGATCAAGCCCGCGCCCCTCGACGAGTACCCGGTCCACCAGTCCCCGCTCTCGATGGCGCAGGTCGCCACGAGTGACCGCAACTTCTACGACCGCTACTACTTCAACGCCCACGACCGGACCGGGGACGTCTACCTCGTCACCGGCCTCGGGGTGTACCCCAATCTCGGCGTGATCGACGCCTTCGCCACCGTCCGACAGGGCGACCGGCAACGCTCGGTCCGCTTCTCCGACGCCAGCGACGAGCGGTCCCTCGACTCGGTCGTGGGCGGGTACCGGGTCGAGGTGATCGAGCCGCTGCGGACCGTCCGCCTGCTCTGCGAGCACGAGGACCTCTCGTTCGACCTCACCTGGCACGGCTCGTTCGAGGCGGTCCTCGAGGAGCGGCACATGCTGCTCGACGGGCCCCGGCCGATCCTCGATGCGACACGCTTCGCCCAGGTGGGCAGCTGGTTCGGCACGCTCACCGCCGAGGGCACCGACTTCACCGTGGATCCCGACGTGTGGATGGGCAGCCGCGACCGCTCCTGGGGCATTCGTCCCAGCGGCGACCCGGAGCCCAAGGGTCGCTCGGCCGACGAGCCGCGTGAGGGCCACTGGTGGACGTACGTCCCGCTGCGGTTCGACGACTACGCGCTGATGATCATCATGCAGGAGAGCCCGGACGGTCACCGCACCCTGAGCCACGCCACCCGCACGTGGAAGGACGGCCGGGTCGAGCAGCTGGGCTGGCCGCGCGTGGAGATCGACTACCGCAGCGGTACCCGGCACCCCGAGACCGCGCGGATCCACCTCACCACGCCCACCGGCGAACCGGTGGTGGTGGGGGTGGAGACCCTCGGCTACATCCCACTGAGCATGGGATCCGGATACGTGGGCGACCCGGACTGGCAGCACGGCCAGTGGAAGGGGCGCGGCTGGAGCCTGTCCACGGCCTACGACCTCGCGGATCCCGACGTGCAGGCGTTCATGCCGTACCAGACCATCGATCACATCGCCCGGGCCACGTGTGACGGCGCGGAGGGCTGGGGCATGTTCGAACACGGCGTGCTGGGCCGCCACGATCCGAGTGGCTTCGTGGGCTGGACCGACCTCGCCCCGTGATGTGACCTGAGAAGTCTTGAAAAGGCTTTAACATCGAGGTCATGACCCAGGGCTCGCCGACCGCCGCTCCCTTCGACCGTGCGCACCTGCCGTACCCGGTCGTGCTGGCGGCGGGCTGGTCGGCGTGCCTGCTGCTCATCGCGGGCGGCGGGTGGCTCGTCGGGCAGGCGGTCGGTCGGCTGTCGGTGATCATCGCGCCCCTGGCGATCGCGGTCCTGCTCGCGGCCATGCTCCGCCCGATGGTGGACCGCATCCCGGAGCGGGTCCCGCGGGCGGCCGCGGCCCTCGTCGTCGTCGTCGGGGTCCTCACGGTCATCCTCGCCGCGCTCGCGGCGGTCACCACCCAGCTCGCGACCGGCGTACCCCGGATGCGCGACCAGATCTCGTCGGGCACCGACGCCGCCCTGCGGTGGCTCGAGGACGGCCCGCTGCACCTCACCGCGGACCGACTGCAGGAGGCCGTCGCCCAGGCCCGCACCTGGATCGAGTCGAACTCCGAGGCGGTCGCGGCCGGCGCGGTCCAGTTCGGACACACGGCCGTGGACGCCGTGGCGGGCGTGCTCATCTGCCTGGTGTCGCTGTTCTTCTTCCTCTACCACGGCGAGAAACTCTGGGAGTTCTTCGTCCGGTGGCTGCCGCGGGCGAGCCGCGAGCACGTCGACACCGCGTTCCGCCGTGGCTGGGGCAGCCTCGGCGCCTACACCCGCACGCAGCTCACCGTGGCCGCGATCAACGCCGCCGGGGTCGGCCTGGGCGCGCTGCTGCTGCGCGTGCCGTTCGTGATCCCCATCGTCGTGGTGGTGTTCCTCGCGTCGTTCGTGCCCATCGTCGGCACCCTCGTCGCCGGGGTGATCCCCACGGTCCTGGCGCTGGTCGAGCGGGGGCCGGCGATCGCGGTCGCGATGCTGGCGATCGTCGTGGTCGTCCACCAGGTCGAGTCGCACGTGCTCCAGCCACTGCTGATGGGCCACGCCGTGGCGCTGCACCCGCTGGCGGTGATCCTCGTGGTCACGGCCGGGACGTACCTGTTCGGTGTCGTGGGCGCGCTGTTCGCGGTGCCGGTCACGGCGATGGCCAACACCGTCGTGCGCCACCTCGCGGCCCGGGGCGGCGCCGACGGCGACGTCGAGAACCTCGGGCCGGGCCTGGTGCCCGGGCGCGACGAGGTGTCCGGGCCCGACAGCGCTGCTCACCCCACCGGCGACGACGACGAGGTGCGCCTCCACGACCACGACGGCGAGACCGTTCCCGCCGAACCGGCCGCGAGGACCGGCGGCCATGCGCCGCGGTGACGGGCGGGCCGCTGCTCGGACCCCCGGCGTGGTGGTCGTGCGCTCGAGCGTCGTGCCCGCGCCCCGGGACCAGGTGTGGGCGCGGGTCGTCACGGCCGAGGGCGTCGCGGACGAGTTCGGCCCGTTGCTGACGATGCGGTTCCCCAGGTCGCTGCGGGGGGCGTCGATCGCGGACCTCCCGCTCGGTCGCCCGGCGGGGCGGGCGTGGATCCTGCTGGCGGGGATCGTCCCGGTCGAGTTCGACGACCTGGTGATCACCGGGATGGAGGCGCCGCGCTACTTCCAGGAGCGCTCGAGCCTGGGGTCGTGCCGCGTGTGGGAGCACCGCCGGGAGCTCGACGCCCTGCCCGACGGCTCGACCCGGGTGACCGACACCCTGCGGGCCGAACCCCGGACGGTGCTGCCGGGACCGGTGGTGCGGATGGTGGTCGGTGCGCTGTTCCGGCATCGTCACCGGCGGCTGATCCGGAAGTTTTCGGCCCAGATGTGACACGGGGAACTGCGTGAACGTCCCCGCGGGGCGCACAATGACGGTAGGTGCTCCCTGCGACGAGATACGGCGCGGGAGGCCGTCCCCGAGGGGGAATCACTATGCAGACCGCGACACTTCACGGACGAGAGCTGGCCTACCGCGAGGCGGGTGCCGGCGAGGGCAAGCCGACGATCCTGCTCATCCACGGCATGGCCGGCAGCTCGACCACCTGGCGCGAACTCATCCCGCGCCTGGACGCCCACTTCCACGTCATCGCCCCGGACCTGCCCGGTCACGGGGAGAGTTCACTCGACTTCGACGACTACTCGCTCGGCGCGATGGCCTCCGCCCTGCGCGACCTGCTGGTGGTCAAGGGCATCAAGCGATGCACGGTCATCGGGCAATCGCTCGGCGGCGGCGTCGCCATGCAGTTCGTCTACCAGTACCCCGAGTACTGCGAGCGGATCGTCCTCATCGGCAGCGGCGGCCTGGGCAAGGAGGTCAACTGGATCCTCCGGATGCTGGCCGTCCCCGGCGCCGAACTCCTGCTGACGATCGGCGCGGCCTCGGTATTCGTGAACGCCGGGAACTCGGTGGGGCGCTTCTTCTCCGGCCTGGGCATCCGGGCCGACGCGATCACCGAGTCCTGGATGTCGTACGACTCACTCAGTAGGCCCGGTCACCGCAGGACGTTCTTCAAGACGCTGCGCGCGGTCGTGGACAACAAGGGGCAGGCGGTGTCGGCGGCCAACCGGCTGCACCTGGCCGGGCAGTTGCCGTTCCAGTTGATCTGGGGCGACCGCGACCCGATCATCCCCATGTCCCACGGGCACGCCACCCACGAGGCGATCCCCGGTAGTCGCCTGGCGATCGTCGAGCGGACCGGCCACTACCCGCATGTCGAGGACCCGGCGGCCGTCGAGCGGATCATCGTGGAGTTCATGACCGAGACGCAGCCGGGGCACATCGACCCCGAGACGCTGGGAGACCTCGTGGCGGCGGGGGCCCATCCGCCGGAGCCCCAGCCGCCGGAGCCCCGCAGCTGACGGCCCGGGCGGGCAGACAGGACTCGGCCCCGGCTCCGTCGAGGGGGCCGGGGCCGAGTCGGATGACCACGCGGTCAGCGGCTGGTCGCCGCCGCCGCGCGAGTCGCTATCAGGAGCCGAACGCGGGCAGCTCGGTGTCGTCGGCGGGCGCGTCGCCCTCGGCGTCACCGCCGGCCAGCGAGCCGAGGAGCTCGGCCGAGCCGGCGTCCGCGGTCTCGTCGTCATCGCCCGGGATCTCGGCGTCGATGCCGCGGAGGATGTCGATGGCGCCGGAGATGTCGCCGGAGAACGCGGCCGCGACGGCGGCGGTGGCGTTGGCCTCGCACGCCTCGCCGCTCAGGCCGGGCACCACGCCCTCGGCGGAGCCGAGGAAGTCGTAGGCGGAGATGGTGCCGCACAGCTGCGCGGCGATGTCGGAGACCTCGGCGGGGGTCTCGACCTCGTCGAGCTCGCCCCCGGTCGTGTCGTCGGTCTCCGTCTGGGTGGCGTCGGCGCCCTGCGTCGGGTCGGTGGCCTCCTCGGCGGCGGCGAGGCCAGCACCGGCGAAGGACAGGGCGGCAGCGGAACCGATCACGGCGATGGTCTTCTTCATGGGGGTCACACCTTTCCATCGGGATCCGGGGGATCTCCCCGGCGATACGGCGGTAACCGTAACGGCCACCCCCACGGACTGGCTGTGATCCGCATCACAGTACGGTCGGCGCGGGCGGGTGGTCTGCCCACTTACGCAGCGGGAACGACGCTCCCACGAATTCTTCTTCATACACCCATCAGCCCCGGTTCGCGTTTGCCGGACCGGGCGAAGTCGGGGAGTCTTAGCGCATGAGTGGAACCGCCGAGATCTATGACGCCGTCCTCGACCCGGGCAAGCTGGACCTGCTCCGGGCCTGGGTCCGCCACCAGGAGTGGTTCGACGGCGACCCGGATGGCCTCGAGCAGGTGACCGCCTACCGGTTCGTCGATCCCGCCGGCGAGGTCGGGATGGAGTCGTTCCTCCTCACCGACGGTGCCCGCACCTTCCACGTGCCCGTGACCTACCGCGGGTCCGAGCTCGACGACTCCGGTGACGCGCTGGTCGGCGAGATGGAGCACTCGGTGCTCGGCCGTCGCTGGGTCTATGACGCATCGGCGGATCCGGTCTACGTCGCGGAGGTCCGCCGGGTGATCAGCCACCGCGACGCCGCGGCCGATCATCTGCAGGTCGAGGACGGCACGATCACGCCGTCGCCGGTCAACATCCGCGGCGGTGGCGACGGGATCCGCCAGGGCTCCGACTCGGTTCTGCACGTCATCCGGATCGTGTCCGAGGAGAACGACGCGGAGGCCGACCGCCCGCTCATCGGCTCGCCGGGCACGCTCAGCGCGACCTGGCAGGACGCGGACGGTTCTCACACCGCGGTCCTCGCCGTCGTCTCCTAGGGGCTTCGGCCCCGCCCCGCCCGCCCAGGCCCCGCCCCAGAAACGGAACGCTCGCCCCGGCGATTGCCGGGGCGAGCGTGCACTATGTGGGGCGGGGCCGGTCGGTGGCGGACCCGCCAGCCGTGGCGGGCGAGTGGTCAGGCGCTCTTGATCGCCGAGACCTCGATCTCCAGGGTGACCTTCTCGGAGACCAGCACGCCGCCGGTCTCGAGCGCCGCGTTCCAGGTGAGGTCGAAGTCGCTGCGGTTGATGACCGTGGTGCCCTCGAAGCCCGCGCGCTGGTTGCCGAACGGGTCGGTGGCGGTGCCCTCGTACTCGAACGGGATGGTCACGGACTTGGTGGTGCCCTTGATGGTGAGGTCGCCGGTCACGTCCACGCCGCCCGAGCCGTTGGCGGCGATCTTCGTGGAGGTGAACGTGATCTCCGGGTACGTCTCCATGTCGAAGAAGTCGTTGGACTTCAGGTGGCCGTCGCGATCGGCGTTGCGGGTGTCGATCGAGGAGGCGTTGATGGTGACCTGGGCGGTGGCGCCCTCGATGCCCTCGGCGGGCACGGTGACGGTGCCCGTGAAGTCGTTGAACGAGCCGCGGACCTTGGTGATCATCGCGTGGCGGGTGACGAAGCCCAGGCGGGTGTGGGTGTCGTCGAGGGTCCAGGTGCCGGTGAGGTCGGTGAGGTTGGCGGTCATGGTGACTCCTTCGGGTGGGGTTGCCCGGCCGGCGGGGCCGAGCACTCAACTGTTGTGTCACCCAATATAGGCCGACCTCTATGACATGTCAACAACCATGGGGAAGTCGCCCGCGGAACCGTGCGCCGACATCGCCGACGCACGTGACTCCGCAGGTCAGCCCACGTTCCTCTCGAGGAAGTGCAGCGCGTGCTCGACCGCCCGGTCGTGGCACGGGCGACCGGCGAAGAGGTCGAAGTGATCGCCCGGGTAGTGGCGGACCTCGGCCCGCGCGGCGAAGGCGGCCGTGGCGGAGGCGTGCGGCGGGGCGCTGCGGTCGAGGTCGGCGATCTGGACCAGCACGGGGACGACGACGAGGTCTTCCGCGTGCCGGCCGGGCCGGAACGAGCCCAGCTCGGTGCCGATGGAGGCGCCCACCTCGTTGCGCCAGGTCGGCCCGGCGACCGAGGTGTAGGCCTCCTCGTACCCGTCCAGGGACAACAGTGCGGCCGACCCGGGCGGGCCGACCAAGGGGAGCAGCGGTTCGGGGCGTCCCGTCGCCGCCACGGCCTTGGCGGCGATCGCGGTCCCCGTCGCCCGCAGGAGCGAGGCGGGCGTGTGCTGGCGGGCCGCGGCCAGTGCGGCGGCCCGCCCGTCGACCAGGGGGATCATGGAGATGACGGCCGCGATGTCGTCGCGGCCCCGGGCCACCTCCAGGACGTGACCGCCCGCGAGGGAGCAGCCCCACAGCACGATGCGCGTCGGGTCGACGCCGGGTTGGGCGGCCGCGGCGGCGATGGCGGCCCGGTAGTCGTCCTGCTGGCGGGCGGGGGAGACGACCTGGCGGGGCTGGCCGTCGGAGCGCCCGAAGCCTCGGTAATCGAAGGCGAGCGCGGCGTACCCGGCGGCCGCGAACGCCTCCGCGAACGGCATGAGGCCGGAGTCCGCGGTACCGCCCAGCCCGTGGGCCAGCACCACGCAGGGGCTGCCCGCCTCGCTGGCCCGGGCGGCGTCACCGGCGCTCTCCGCCCCGCCGGCGGCGGGCAGGAACCAGCCGCGACACTCGGCGGCGTCCGGCCCCGATCCGGAGCGGAAGGCGATGTCGACGGGGCTGGTCATGCGGTTCTCCCTGGGTCTGCCGCGGCGTCCACCGCGGGGTCGGGTCGGCCGTACACCGAGCGGACCCACATGTCGGTGGCGACGGTGAGCAGCGGCTCGCGGGGGCCGTCGGTGTCGTAGGCCAGCTGCTCCAGCACGGTCTCGTTGATGTGGATCAGCCCCACCGCGAGTGCCTCGGGATCCACGCCGTCCGGCGCCCGACCGGCCGTGCGCTCGGTGCGCAGGAACTCGGCGATCGGGGCGGCCAGCGTCCGGCGGCCGTCGTTCCACAGCGCCCGGGTCTGTTCGTGCTTGCTGCGGGCGGTGAGCAGGGCCCGGTAGATGTGGGCGTTCTCCAACACGCGGTCGGTGAGCTTCTCGAGGGCCCCGGCCACGCGCGTGCGGAAGTCTCCCTCGCCGCCGATGATCGTCTCGACCGCCGCGCGGGCCTCGTCCTGTACCGCGGCCAGCAGGACGCCCACGGCGGCGGCCTTGGAGTCGAAGTAGAAGTAGAACGCGGACCTGGTGATCCCCGCGGAGACGGTGAGGTCGGCCACCGAGATGTCGTCCAGTGCCGTGGTGCGCAGCCGGTCGTCGAGCGCGGCGAGCAGGGCCTCGCGGCGACGGTCGCCGCGCGGGGAGGTGGTCGCCGAGGGGGCGGCCGGCGTCATGCCGTCACCCGGGCACGGAGGGCGGCCCCGCGCTCGCGGGCGCGCTCGAGACCGCGGGGGATCTCCCGGGTGCGCAGGTCGCGTTCGTAGAGGAAGTAGTCGACCTGCTGCTGGTGGCGGGGGGTGTCGAGCATGTGGCCGATGTACTTCTTCTCGTCCTCCACGATCACCCGCTCCATCTCCGCCACCGGCGGGGTGCGGTACAGCCCGGCCGCCCACGCCGCCACCAGGCGGGCCTGCGCCTCGACGAACGGGAACAGGGTCGGGGTGGACTGGGCGAAGCCGACGAAGGCGAGGTCCTCGATGCCTGGGGTGAACATCCGCTTGTAGAGCGGGACGTGGTTGTGGGCGTCGGCGCTGAGGAACTCCCGGTCGAAGAACGGGAACGTGGTGTTGTACCCGGTGGCCTGGATGATCACGTCGAACTCGCCGCTGGTCCCGTCGGTGAAGTGCACGGTCCGGCCGTCCAGTCGGGCGATGTCCCCCTTGGCGACGACGTCCCCGGACCCCAGCCGCAGCGGCAGTTCGACGGACTGCGTGGGGTGGGCCTCGAAGAACTTGTGGTTGGGGGTCGGCAGGCCGTACTCCTCCGGCCGGCCGGCCGACATCGGCTGCATCGCCTGGATGGCCTTGCGCTGCCACGAGTACGGGATGTACGGGAAGGTCGCGAAGTACTTGTCGGCCGGCTTGCCGGCGATGTACTTGGGCACGATCCACGCACCCGACCGGGTGGACAGCGTCACCTCGTTGCGCATGACCTTGGACGACAGTTCCACCACGATGTCCGCGGCGCTGTTGCCGAGGCCCACCACGAGGATCTTCTTGTCCATGAGGTGCAGCGGATCCCACGGGTCGACGTAGGCGTGGGAGTGGATCATCTCCCCGGTGAACTCGCCGGGGAAATCGGCGAAGCGCGGGTCCCAGTGGTGTCCGTTGCCCACCACGAGCCCGTCGAAGTGGAGCGTCTCGGTCTCGCCGGACCCGCCCGTGCCGCCGGCCCCGGCCTGTGCGGCCGACCCGGTGCGCGACGTGGTCAGTTCCCACCCGCCGTCCGGCAGGCGCTCGGCATGCTCGACCCGCGTCTCGAACTCGATCGCCGGCAGCAGGCCGAACGCCTCGGCGTAGTCGTCCAGGTACTGCTTGATCTGGCTGTGGTGGGGGAAGTCCGGGAACTCCTCCGGCATCGGGAAGTCCCGGAAGCTCAATTGGTGCTTGGAGGTGTCGATGTGCAGCGAGCGGTAGGCACTCGAGCTGCCGTTGGGGTTGTCGAACGCCCAGTTCCCGCCGATCCGGTCCGACGCCTCGAAGCACACCGCGTCAATCCCGTAGTCGCGGAGCATCTTCAGCGTCGTCAGGCCGCTGATGCCCGCGCCGATCACGGCGATTGTGCAGGTCGATGTCATGCGAACCCCTTCGGCGGATCCCTCGGCGAGGCAGACTCGCCGACAAGAAAGCTATGGCGCGGATCACACTATGGCCCGTGTTGACGGTCGTCAACAGCTTCCTCCGGCCCGGCGGACCACCCCGCCGAGGCCGGCCGTCAACCCTAATGGAGGCCCCGTGGACCCGGATCGCACACACGTCCCCACCCCTGACCGCGACAGTTCCTCGGACGGTTCCGATGTGGCCGCGCGCGGCCGGTCCGCCGTCGTGGTGGGCGGGGCGTCGGGGATCGGGTGGGCCACCGCCCGTGCTCTCGCCGCCGGGGGGTGGCAGGTCACGATCGGTGACCTCGACGCCGAGTCGGCCGCCGCCCGCGCCGCCGAGCTCGGCCCGGCGCACCGGGCGGGCGCCGTCGACGTGACCGACGAGGCGTCGGTCGAGGCGCTGTTCGCCGGGACCGCCCCGGATCTGGTGGTCACGACCGCCGGCGTCAGCACGCTGGGCCTGGTGACGGACCACGACGCCGCGGAATTCCGCCGGGTCGTCGATGTGTGTCTGACCGGCGCGTTCCTGGTGTTCAAGCACGGCGGCCGGGCGGTCCGGGACGGCGGGTCGATGGTCGCGATCGCCTCCCTCAACGCGCGGCAACCCGGCCGGGGGATGGCGGCCTACTGCGCCGCCAAGGCGGGCCTGGTGATGCTCGCCCAGGTCGCGGCCCTCGAGCTGGGCGAGCGGGGGGTGCGGGTCAACACCGTCTCGCCGGGCTTCCTCGTCACCCCGCTCACCGAGCCCGTCCTGCAGATCCCCGGCCTGGCCGAGGAGTACGCCGAGAACTCCGCGATCGCCCACCGGGGGACCGCCGAGGACGTCGCCCGCGCCGTGCTCCACCTCGCCGCGGCGGACTGGATGACGGGGGAGGACCTGGCGATCGACGGCGGCGCCCAGCTGCGCCGCTACCCGGACGTGCTCGGGCTGGCGACCAGGGCTTTCTCGTGACCGCGCCCAGGTCGGTGACCGCCCTCCGCGGCCCGCGGCTGGCCGGGGCGTCGGCCGTCGTCACCGGCGGCGGGTCCGGGATCGGCGCGGCCCTCTGCCGTGCCCTCGTGGCGGCCGGCGCGCACGTGGTGGTGGCGGACATCGACCTCGCCGCCGCGCGTCGGGTCGCCGAGGAGGTGACGACGACGAGGTCCGGCCCCGGCGCCGGGTCGGCAGGGGCCGGGAGTGCCGAACCGGCGCACCTCGACGTCACCGATGCCGCCGCGGTGGCCGCCCTCGTCGAGGAGGTGGTCTCCACCCGGGGCGGGCTGGACCTGATGTTCGCCAACGCCGGCATCACCTGGGGTGGCGACACCGACAAGCTCACCCTGGAGCAGTGGAACGCGATCATCGACGTCAACGTCCGCGGGGTGGTCCACTGCGTGCACGCCGCGTACCCGCACATGATCGACCGCGGGGCCGGCGCGATCGTGCTCACCGCGTCGATGGGCGGGTTGTGCCCGGCGGGGCTCATCACCAGCTACGCGATGACCAAGCACGCGGTCGTCGGGCTCGGGCTGTCGCTGCGCGCCGAGGCCGCGGGACACGGGGTGGGCGTGACGGTGGTGTGCCCGGCGGCCGTGGATACCGCGATCCTGGACAAGGGCGAACTCGACGGCTTCGACGGTCGGCATTTCTACCTCGACGGCCAGGGGGTGCGCCGGCCGCTGGACCCCGACCGGCTGGCGGCGAGCGTGCTCGACGGCGTCGCCCGCAACCGCGCACTCGTGATCGAGCCCGCCCGCGCCCGGGCCACGTGGCGGCTGCAGCGACTCGCGCCCGGGGTGATGGACCGGATGATCGCCCGGTACGTCCGCGCCTCCCGCGCCCGGGCGGCACACCCCGCCATGTAGATGACGGATCAACTATGATGACCGCATGAACTCGTCAGCCTCCGCACACGACCCCGCGACGCCCACCTCGTCGTCGTCGCCCTCCACCCACGACGCCACCCACGGTGACCCCTCCACCCAGGATGTCGCCTTCGGTCTCGACACCTTCGGCGACGTCACCGTCGACCGCGGCGGTCGGCCCGTCCACCACGCGCAGGTCCTGCGTGACGTCGTGGAGCAGGCCGTCCTGGCCGACCAGGTGGGCGTCGACGCGTTCGGCATCGGCGAGCACCACCGCCCCGACTTCGCCGTCTCCGCCCCGGACGTCCTGCTGGCCGGCATCGCCACGCGCACCGAGCGCATCACGCTGGGTTCGGCGGTCACGGTCCTGTCGAGCGATGACCCCATCCGCGTCTTCCAGCGCTTCGCCACCATCGACGCCCTGTCGAACGGGCGGGCCGAGGTCGTGCTGGGCCGTGGGTCGTTCACCGAGTCGTTCCCGCTGTTCGGCCTCGATCTCGCCCGGTACGAGCAGCTGTTCAGCGAGAAGCTCGACCTGTTCGCCGCGCTGCTGCCCGAGGGGCCGGTGACGTGGTCCGGTGAGTTGCGTCCGCCGCTGGTCGACCAGCACGTCTACCCCAAGACCGAGCACGGGCTCAGCGCGTGGATCGCCGTCGGCGGCAGCCCGGAATCCGTGGTGCGTGCGGCCCGCTACCGGATGCCGCTCATGCTCGCGATCATCGGCGGCCCTGCCGGCCGGTTCGCCCCCTTCGCCGACCTGTACCGCGAGGCCAATGCCCAGTTCGCGGGTGCGGGGTCGGCCGGTGGGGGAACGGCCGGTGGGGAAGCGGCCGCGCCGCGCCTGCCGATCGCCGTGCACTCGCCCGGGTTCGTCGCCGAGACCGACGCCCGGGCCGCCGAGCTGTCCGCGCGCCACTGGCTGGTCAACCGCAACCAGATCGGCCGCGAGCGCGGCTGGGGCGACGCGACCGAGGCCGACTTCCACCGCGAGGTCCGATCGGGCGCCATGTACGTCGGGTCCCCCGAGACGGTCGCGCAGAAGATCGCCACCACCGTCCGCACGCTGGGCCTGGACCGGTTCGACCTCAAGTACGCCAGCGGCCCGACCCCGCACGACGACCTCATGACCTCCATCGACCTCTACGGCCGCAAGGTCATCCCGCGCGTGCGGGAGTTGCTCGCCGAGGCCGGGTACACCGCGGGTGTGCCGCAGACGGTCTCGAGGGTGTGACGGTGGCGTGTGACGTGGGTCTGTGACCCAGGTATCGCCGGGGCCCGCCGATCTGCACGACGGGGCCCGGCGGGATTACGGTGATGCCATGCTGTTCGCGTTCTCCGTCGCCCCCACGTCCACCGCGGACGACTCGGCATCCATGAGTCGCGCGGTCGCGGAAGCGGTCCGCGTGGTCCGCGACTCCGGCCTGCCGTACGAGACCACCTCGATGTTCACCACCATCGAGGGCGAGTGGGACGAGGTCATGCCCGTCATCCGCGCCGCCACGGACGCCGTGCTGGCCGTGGCGCCGCGCGTGAGCCTGGTACTCAAGGCGGACCTGCGGCCCGGCCGGTCGGGGGAGCTGCGGGGCAAGGTGGAGCGGGTGGAGCGCCACCTCGCCGGCGGCCGGGAGTCCGACGACGAGGGGGGCCGCGCGTGACCTCTCCCCACCCGTCGAACTGGATCGCGGACCGGGCGGAGTCGGCCATCGACCACGTGGCGCGGTCACGCAGCCGGACCGCGGTGGCGTACGTCGCGGCCACCGTGCTCGGCGGGCTCGGTGCGCTCGTGGTGGTGGTTGTGCAGGTGCTCTCCGGCCGGGCCGCGATGTTGGACGTGCTGTTGTGGCTCGCGCTGGCGGTCATGCTGTTCGGCGCCGCGGCGCACCGCTGGTGGCTCGGCGGGCGCAACGAGGAACGCTCCCGCCGGATCGCGGCGTCGATCCGCCCCGAGCAGATCGCCGCGGCGATGCGCGGTTCCTCCGGGGAGATCGACGCGGTGCGCCGCCTGCGGGTCGCCCACCCCGGCCTCGGGCTGCGTGACGCCTACGAGCTCTACCAGCACCACTCCCGCGAGCTGCGCTGACGCCGCTGGGCCCGAACGGAGGGCCCAGCTGCGGCGTCCGGCCGCTCAGCACCCCCCGGCGCCGCCGAGGGCCCCGGCGACGATCGCGTGCGTGCGCGCGTCGACGGCCATCCCCCCGTGCGAGTTCGGTCGGCCCCCGCACGCGTCCTCCGGCACGACCCACCGCACGCCCGGACCGGGGACGAAGCTGCGCTCGGGCGGGAGCAAGTGGTCGCCGCGCGTGGCGATGAGCGTGTAGCCGACGCCGGGCAGGAACGGGGTGCGGTCGAGCCCGTACCAGGCGGCGATCATCGGGCTGCCCGGGGACAGTTCGGCCAGTCCCCGCAGGTTCGCGGCCCACAGGCCCAGGGCCGCGACCTCGCGCGGCAGCTGGTGCGGGATGAGGCCGCTGTTGTCGGCTCCCCAGTACCCGCCCACGGAGACCACGCGGTTCACCGCGCCCGGCCGGAGCACCTTGGTGGTGTACCCGGCGATCGCGGCGCCCTGCGAGTAACCCACCAGGTCCACCTGCTCGGCCCCGGTCACCGCGCGCACGTGGTCGATCACCCCGGCCAGTTGCGGTCCCGATGCGGCGACGATCGAGTCGAGCCCGCCGCGCGCCGGGTTGCCCGCGTAGGCACCGAGGGTCGGGGCGATCACGCAGAAGCCCTGCCGGCGTAGCGGGTCGCCGAGGCGCGGCATCGTGTCGGCCCCGTTGTCGAAGGTCCCGTGGACGAGGATCACCGGCCGCGGATGCGCCGCGGTGGGCCGGCAGGTCACGGGCGCGGCCGCGGCGGCGGGCGGTCCGGGATCGCCGATCGGCCCGTTGATCCCGTTCAGGGCCTCGGTGACGTACGGCCCCAGCTCGCCGGTGGGGTCGAGGTCGCGCAGGTAGTCGCCGAGCGGGCCGAGCTGGACCTGCGCCCGGGCCGCCGGCGTGACCCGGTCCGCGACCCGGTCCGGCACCGGGCCCACCCCGGTGGCGACGGGGATCGCTAGCACGAGCGCGGCGAGCGCACCGGCCAGTCTCGTGCGGCGCGCTCGGCTCTTGCGGCGCGCGCGGCTAGTGCGGCGCGCCGGGCGGCGGCCGGCCGGGCGTGAGGGCGTGCGGGAACCGAGCATTTCAGACCCCCCGGGGCGTGACGGTCAGACCAGTATGCGTCCCGGACTCAGCGAGGGGAACCGCAGCGCCTCACGAAACCGGCGCGCCGCGCGACTACCCGGTGACCATCGCGCGCCCCGTCTCCGGGGCGCCCGCACCCGGCAGCTTCGACGAGGGCAGGATCGACACACATGAGGGCAGCGTTCGACGCCGCGGTGGACCGCCACGGTCCCACCGTGCTGCGGGTGTGCCGCGCGGTGCTCGGCCCGGGCCCAGACGCCGACGACGCCTGGTCCGAGACGTTCCTCTCCGCACTCCGCGCCTGGCCCGGGTTGCCCGAGGACACCGACGTCGAGGCCTGGCTCGTCCGGGTCGCGCACCGCCGGGCGGTGGACGTGGTGCGGCGTTCGGTCCGGGAGGCCGCGCCGAGCGGGGCCGCAGACGACGTCGCGATTCTCGGCGCCCGCACATCACGTCCCGGGGGCGCGCGTGGAGCGACGGGGGTCGACGACGACGAGGGCGGCGATCCGCGGATCTGGGATGCGGTCGCCGCCCTGCCCACCCGGCAGCGAATCTGTGTGGCCTACCGGTATCTGGGCGGGCTCCGCTACGCCGAGATCGCCGAGCTCACCGGCGGCACCGAGGCGGCGGCTCGCCGCGCGGCCGCGGACGGGATCGCCCGCCTGCGCACGACGCTCGGACCGCACGGTCACCTCGACCCGCACAGTCACCTCGACCCGCGCCGTCCCCTCGAACCGCACCGTGCTCTCGAACCGCACCGTCCCACGGAGGAGATGTCATGACCGACCCGATCCACGATCCGACGGCTCTCGACCCGACAGCTCTCGATCCCACAGCTCTCGACCCGACAGTGAACGACCCGGAGATCACGGAGGCCGGCGTGGCGTCGCTCCTGCGGTCCGCCCCCGCGGACACGACCCGACTGCGGGATCGCCTGGCCCGCGACGCCGAGCGCGAGGGCCTGGTCGACGTGGCCTACCGCACCGTCGACACCCCGATCGGTGGACTGCTGTTGGCCGCGTCCCCGGCCGGGTTGGTGTACGTGGCGTTCGAGGTGGAGGATTCCGGGGTGGTCCTCGAGATGTTGGCCGACCGGGTCGGACCCCGGATCCTCGGCGCGCCGACGGAGTCGCCGGTGCTCGACGCGGCCGCGGCCCAGATCGACCAGTACCTCGACGGCCGCCGCCGCGAGTTCGACCTGCCCCTCGACACCCGCCTCGCCCGCGGGTTCCGTGGTGAGGTCCAACAGCATCTGGCCCGGGTCGGGTACGGGCGGACCGCGACCTACCGCGAGATCGCCGTCGAACTCGACCGGCCCGGCGCCGTGCGCGCGGTGGGGTCGGCCTGCGCGACCAATCCGCTGCCGCTGGTGTGGCCGTGTCACCGGATCCTGCGCTCGGACGGCGGACTGGGCGGCTACCGGGGCGGGCTCGCGGCCAAGCAGCGGCTCCTCGAGATGGAATCGGCGGCGTGACCGCGGCGCAGCTCCTCGGCCTGTTCGGTGTCTGGGCGATCGCGGTGGTCTCGCCGGGGCCCGACGTCGTCGTCGTCCTCCAACGTGCCCTCGCCGGACGGCGTCAGGGTCTCGCGACCGCGCTGGGGATCGTCACCGGCCTGACGGTGTGGCTCGCGGCCGCGTTCGCCGGAGTCGCCACCCTCGTGCGCGTGTACCCGCAGGTCATGACCGGTCTCCAGGTCGCCGGCGGACTCCTGTTGGCGACCCTCGGCGTACTCGGCCTGCGCGGCTGGTGGCGCTCGCGCCGTGCGACCCCACCGCCGGCCACCGCCGCCCCCGCCACCGCCGCACCCGCCACCGCCCCGCCCTCGGATCCGCTACTCGAAATCGGGATCCGCTACCCGGATTCGGATAGCGGATCCCGATTTCGAGTAGCGGATCTGGTGCCGCGGGGGGATTTCACCCGCGGTCTGGTCACCAACCTCGCCAACCCCAAGGCCCTGGTGTTCTTCGGCGCGGTGCTCACCCCGTTCCTGCGCGAGGAGGTCTCGCCGGCGTGGTCGGTGGCCCTGGTCGCGGGGATGATCGCGGTCGCGCTCGCCTGGTTCGGCGGGCTCGCGCTGGTGGCCTCGCACCGGGTGGTCAACGAGCGGGTCGGACGGCTGTTGCCGTGGGTCGACGTCGTGGCCAGCACACTGTTCGTGGTGGTGGGGGTGGCGTTCGTGGTCACCGCGCTCGCGTAGGACGCGCGCGGGCTAGGTTCTGCTCCATGGATTCTCAGGTCGACCGTCGCAGCTGGGTGCGCGTGGCCCTCGCGGTGTTCGCGGTGGGCTGGGGCGCCAACCAGTTCGCCCCGTTGCTGCATCTGTACCGCGCCGAGCTGGGGCTGTCGCAGTCCAGTGTCACCGCGATCTTCAGCGTCTACATCGTCGGCCTCCTGCCCACCCTGCTGGTGGCCGGCCGGTGGTCCGACCGCAACGGCCGCCGTGTGCTCATGCGGCCCGTCCTGGTCCTGTCGCTGCTGGCGACGCTGTTCATGCTGCTGGGGCCGCAGGATTCTCTGTGGCTGTACCTGGGTCGGTTCCTCGCCGGGCTGGCATCCGGGGCAGCGTTCGGGGCCGGCAGCGCCTGGGTCCGCGAGCTCTCCGCCGGTGGGCCACCCGGCACCGGTGCGCGGCGCGCGGCCATCGCGCTGACCGGCGGGTTCGGACTCAGCGGCCTGGCGGCGGGCATGGTCGGGGAGTTCGCCCCCGCCCCGCTGTTCTCGGCGTACCTTCCGCATCTGATCCTCGGCACGATCGCGCTGGTCGCGGCGTGGGGCGCCGCGGACCCGTACGAGCCACACGACGGGCCCGAGGTCGCCCCGCTCATCCCCGCCACGGCCGGCACCCGCCGGTTCCTCCTCGGGGTCGCGCCGTGGGCCCCGCTGGTGTTCGGCTGCGCCAGCATGTCGTTCGCGGTGCTCGCCGACCTGCTGGGCGGGGACGCCTTCGGCCGGCCCACCCTGTACGCCGGCGTCATGGTGGGCGTCACGCTCGGCGCCGGGGTGCTGGTCCAACCCGCCGTCCGCAGGATCGCGGCCGCGTCACCACCGTCCCGGCCGCCGGTCATGGGACTCGTCGCCGCCTCGCTCGGGATGGCCGCCGGAGCGCTGCTGGCCGCCTCGCCCGCACTCCCCGGCCGCGCCCTGTGGCTGCTGCCCGTCGCGGTCCTGCTCGGCGTGGGATACGCCACGCTTCTGGTGGCGGGGCTGGTCGAGGTCGAGCTGCAGTCCGGACCGCGGGACCACGCCGGGCTCGTGGCCGTGTTCTACGTCCTGGCGTACCTCGGGATGGCCACGCCGTACGTGCTCGCCGAGCTCTCGCGCGCCGGCGGTCCGGTGCCGTGGATCGCCGGGCTGGCGGTGGTGTGCGCGCTGCTCATCCCGCTCACCCAGCGACAGCTACGCTAGCCGGCACGTCGAGGATCACCCCGAGTTGCGCAGGGCCGTGGCCAGGCCGTTCATGGTCAGCTGGATGCCGGTTCGCACCGCCGGGTCGGAGTCCCCGGCGCGATAGCGGCGCAGCAACTCGACCTGCAGCACGTTGAGCGGTTCGAGGTAGGGGAAGCGGTTGCGCACCGAGCGGGCCAGCGCCGGGTTGTCGTCCAACAGCGTCTGGTGCCCCGTGATCTCCAGCAGCATCTCGCGGGTCAGCTCGAACTCGTCGGTGAGCACCCCGTGGATCCGCCGACCCACCTCGGCGTCCTGGACGAGTTCGGCGTAGCGACCGGCCAGCCCCATGTCCGCCTTGGCCATCACCTGCGCCATGTTGGACAGGGTCGTGCGCAGGAACGGCCAGTCGTCGTTCAGCCGCCGGAGCGTGGCCAGTCTCTCCCCGGCCGCCGCCTCGCCCTCGGCGTCGACCCACTGCCGCAGTGCGGTGCCCACGCCGAACCAGCCGGGCAGCATCACCCGCGACTGCGACCACGACAGCACCCACGGGATCGCCCGCAGATCCTCGACGCTCGACGTCTGCTTGCGGGAGGACGGCCTGGACCCGATGTTGAGTTCCCCGATCTCGGCGACCGGGGTGGAGGTGGTGAAGTACTCGATGAACCCCGGGTCGTCGTGCACCAGGGACGCGTACGCCGCCCGCCCGAGCCGCGCGAGCTCGGCCATCACCCCGTACGCCTCCCCGGCCCGGTCGCCCAGACCCTCGACGTCGAGCAGCGAGGCCTCGAGCGTCGCCGCCACGAGCGCCTCGAGGTTGCGGCGGGCCCGCCGCGGCTCGGAGTACTTGGCCGAGATGACCTCGCCCTGCTCGGTGATCCGCAGCGCGCCTTGCACCGCGCCCGGCGGCTGGGCCAGGATCGCCTCGTAGGAGTTGCCGCCACCCCGGCCGACGGCCCCGCCGCGCCCGTGGAAGTAGCGCAGGTGCACACCCGCCCGGGTCGCGGCCTCGGCGAGGTCGCGTTCGGCCTGGTAGAGGGCCCAGTTGGCGGCCAGGTACCCGCCGTCCTTGTTGGAGTCCGAGTAGCCGAGCATCACCTCCAGCACATCGCCCTGCGCCCGGATGAGCGCCCGGAACTGCGGGATCGCGAGCGCCGCGTCGAGGATGTCCGGCCCCGCCGCCAGGTCGTCGATAGTCTCCAGCAGCGGGATGAGCCGAACGCTCGAGCGGGGCTCCGCCGGGTCACCCGAGAACAATCCGACCTCGCGCAGCAACACCGCCGGCTCGAGCAGGTCGGAGACCGTCCCGCACATGGACACGATGTAGTGCGGCACCACCTCCGGGCCGAGCAGGTCCACCGCCGCGGCGGCCGCCCGCATCACCCCGAGTTCCTTGGCCGCCAGCTCTGACAGCTCCGCGCGCGGGCCGAGCAGCGGCCGGTCGTGCGAGAGCTCGCGCAGCAGCAGCTCCACCCGGGCGTCCTCGTCCAGCGCCGAGTAGTCCTCGCCCACCCCGGCCAGGGCGAACAGCTCGGTGAGCACCTCCTCGTGCGACTCCGAGTTCTGCCGCATGTCGAGCGCCTGCAGGTGGAACCCGAACGTCCGTACCGCCCACCGCAGGTCCCGCAGACGCGGCGACCGCGCCAGCTCGCCACCGCAGGCCCCGAGCGCGGCGTCGATGACATCCAGATCGGTCAGCATCTCCGCCGGGGAGGTGTAGGCCTCGTCGTCGTCGTGACCGATCGCGTCCGGCGACGATCCGGGTGACGACGACGAGGACCTCACCCGCGCGGCGAGCCGACGGCGGACCACCCGCACGGCGCGGCGGAACGGCACGTCCTCGCGCGCGGCGGCGAGCTCCCCGCCCGTCTCCACCAGCGAGTCCGCGAGGTCGCTGAGCCCGGTGGGCACGTCCACGACCCGCCGCGAGAGGGGCAGCTCCCGCTCGAGCAGCCGCAGTTCCTCCGTGTAGTGGCGGTGCAGTAGCGCGGCGGCCTGCTCGGTGGCGAAGCGCACCACGTCGCCGGTGACGTACGGGTTGCCGTCGCGGTCCCCGCCGATCCACGAGCCGGGGCGGACGACGGGGCGGTCGCCGGAGCCGAGACGGTCGGCGATCTCCGCGTTGAGCGGCGGGATCACGTCGATGAGCGTGGCCTCGTGGTACTGCAGGCCGCCCAGGACCTCGTCTTCGATCCGGGGGCGCTGGCTGCGGATGATCGCCGTCTGCCACAGCGTGAGCACCTGTCGGCGGATGTCCTGCTCCACCTGCTCGAGCTCGGCATCGGTGACGCGGTCCCGGTGCCCCGCCTCGTCCGACCCCGTGCGCAGGGCGTCGCGGCGGCGCATGAGGTCCAGCACCCGCCGGGTGATCTCGAAGACCGAGCGTCGGCGGGTCTCGGTGGGGTGCGCCGTGAGTACGGGCGCCACCCGGGCCGTCGCGCGCACCGCCTCCAGCCTCGCGGGCTCGGGTTCGTTCTCGGCCAGTCGCGCCCAGGTCGCCTCGAGATCCCCGTCCGGCGGCGGCTCGCCCGCAGCGGTGTGGATGCGGCGACGGCGCTCCTGGTGGAGGTCCTCGGCGACGTTGGCCAGCAGCGCGAACAGGGAGAACGCCCGGATGACGGGGATCATCTCGGTGGCGGGCACATCGGTGAACAGGGCCGCCACCTCGTCGCGGTCGGCCTCCGAGCGGCGGACGGCGAACGCGGTGCGCCGGGCGGTCTCCACCAGGTCGAAGACCGTCCCGCCCGCCTGGTCGCGCACCGTGTCGCCGAGCACGGCTCCGAGGAAACGCACGTCGTCGCGCAGGGGCCGCACGGCGTCGTCGAGCCGCTCGGAATCGTCCGGCTCGGGCACGTCCGAGGCGGTGGCGGGCACGTCGGATCTGGTGGGATCGGCCATGGCTGCCACAGTAGGCGCGCCGTATGACATCCGCGTGAATCCCGCCGCCGAACCCCCGCCCCGCCGTCGATAGATCCCCGGGACATCCCCGATGCGCGGATCCCTTCCGGCGAGGACACTGGAGGCATGACCCAGCAGCCCGGCTACCACCAGTACGGCGACCACCAGTTCGGACAGGGCGGGTACGGCGACCCCCGGTACGGGAACCAGCCCCCGGCCGTCGGCCCGGACGACCGCACCCCCGCGGCACTGGCGCACGCGTCAAGCCTCATCGCGATGGCGCTCTCGGCCGGGTGGCTGTCGTTCGTCGGCCCGCTCGTGATGTGGCTGATCTACAAGGACCGCAGCCCGTTCGTCCGCCAGGCCGCCGCCGGGTCGTTCAACTTCAACCTCGGCCTGTGGATCATGAGCATCGTGGGCTGGATCTTCATCCTCACGGTGATCGGCCTGCCCATCGGCCTCATCCTGCTCGCGGTGTCCTTCCTCGCGCAGATCATCGGCCACGTCATCGGCACCGTTCGTGCGACCCAGGGGCGGACGATCAACTACCCGTTCCAGCTGCGCGTCCTGCGCTGAGCGCGCTCCCCGGCCAGCGGCCGAGCCCTCACGCCACCCGCCGTCACACCCCCACGGGCCGGCGCCCGTGGAGCTCGTACTCGGCGAGCAGGGCCTCGCGGTCGGCGTCGGTGAGCGGCCGGTAGACGTCGTCGTCGCCCGCCGCGCCGCCACGCAGGTAGACCTCGCCGGGTTCGATCCAGGACTCCCGTCGCAGGCTGGGCTTGGAGATCTTCCGCGTGGCGGTGACCGGCATCTCGGTCATGACGCGCACGAACCGCGGCGCCCACTTGGTGCCCATGTCGGGCTGGGTGCGGCAGAACTCGGAGAACGCGTCGGCGTCGAACTCCACGCCGGGTTCGAGCTGGATGGCGGCCATGACCTGGTCGCCGGTGCGCGGGTCCGGGACCGGGTAGACGGCCACGACGAGCACGCCGGGGAACCGGTCGAGGATGCGCTCGACGGGCCCGGCGGAGAAGTTCTCGCTGTCCACGCGGATCCTGTCACCGGAGCGGCCGGCGAAGTAGAAGTACCCGTCCGCGTCGCGGTAGCCCAGGTCACCGGTGTGGAAGACCTCGCCGACGTTGCGTTCGGCGGTGGCCTCGGGGTTGCGGTAGTAGCCCTCGAACAGCTTCGCGCCGGTGACGTTGCAGATCTCGCCGATCGCCTCGCCGGCGTTGACCAGGCCGCCGTTGGCATCGAACTCGGCCCGGGGGCATTCGTTCTCATCCGCGTCGAGGATCGCGACGTCCATGTAGGCGCCGGCCACCCCGAGCGCGCCGGGCGGGGTGTCCTCGGTGTGGCTGATCACCACGCCGCCCTCGCTGCTGCCGTACGACTCGAGCGGGGTCACACCGAAGCGGCGCTCGAACTCGGTCCGGTCGTGGACGGAGGCCTCGGTGCCGAAGACGACCCGCAGGCGCGTCTGCTTCTCCTCGGGCACCTCGGGCTGGGCGAGGATGTACGACAGTGACCGGCCGACGTAGTTGAAGTAGCTGGCGTTGTACCGCAGCACGTCGGGCAGGAACCCCGAGGCGGAGAACTTGCGGCGCATCGCGAAGGTGCAGCCGACGTACGCGGACGGGGCGAACGCGGCGAAGAGGGCGTTGCCGTGGAACAGGGGCATCGCGCTGTAGGCCACGTCGTCGCGGACGAGGCCCCGGTAGTTGATGGTGCCCATCATGGCCATGCGGCCGGTCGAGCACATGACGGCCTTGGGGGCGCCGGTCGAGCCGGAGGTGAACAGCAGGGCCAGCAGGGTGTGGGGGTCGCGGGCGCTCTCCGGGTGCAGTCGTGGCTCGGCGCCGGCGTGATCGGCGAGCAGGCCGCGCCACTGCTCGGAGTCGATGTCGAACTGCGCGGCGACGCCGGTGTCGAGGCCCTCGAGCAGGGCGGTGCCGTCGGCGTCGGTGACGATCACGTCGCAGTCCACGCCCCGGATGTCGGAGGCGAGTTCGGCGCCGCGCCGGGTGGGGTTGATGCCGACGATGGTCACGCCCGCGAGCGCCGCCCCGCACAGGGTGAACAGGTACTCGGGCACGTTCTCCAGGAGGATGCCCACGTGGAGGTGCTTGTAGGGGTCGGGTCGGTCCGCGTACGAGCCGGAGTGCTCCTCCGCCCAGCCGCGCAGGATCTCCGCGCGGACGGCGGCCTCGGCCACTAACTCGCGCCAGGTCCACGCGGAGTCCTCGAACAGCAGTCCCGGGTGGTCGTCGGTGGAACGCTCGATGAGGATGTCGCCGAACGTGGCGTGCTGCATGTCGTGCCCGGGATTGAAGTCTGCTGTGGTCATGAGATCGGACACTAGGCGACCGGGCCCCGTCGCACAGGCGAAACGGCCAGCAACATTGACAGGTGTCAGCCTCGGTGGTCACCGGCCCACTCGGTGGGCGTGTCCGGCCGGCATCGGGTAGGAACGAGGTGACGGCGCGCCACATGGGCGCGCGGGGATCGAACAGGGGCGTGGGATGGTCGGCGAACACGGCGGGAACGTCGACGTGGACGAGGGTGTCGTCCGGGGATCCGACGACGACGAGGTCGGCCTCGACCGGGACGGGTTCGTCGTCAGCGATGTCCGACTCACCAGCGTCCACAATTTCCGGGACGTGGCCGGCCCGGGCTACGCACTCCGTCCGTCCGGGTCGATGGCCCGCGGTCTCGTCTACCGGTCCACGACCCTCGCGGTGGGCGACGACGACCTCGCGGTGCTCGAGAAACTCGGCGTCTCGACCGTCGTCGACCTGCGCACCGGCGCCGAGATCGACAAGCAGCCCGACGTCGTCCCCGCCGGGGCCGAGTACCTGCCGATCGACGTGTTGGGCGGGCACACCTCGGCGGCGACCCTCAGTGCGTCCGGCCTGGCCGGGGCCGAGGAGGCGCGGCGCGAGATGGCCGCGACCTACGAGCGGTTCGTGGTGGGTGATCACGAGCGGCGGGCGTTCGGTCGGGCCGTCCACGCCCTGGCCGTGTCGTCGGGCCCGGCGATCGTGCACTGCACGGCGGGCAAGGACCGCACCGGGTGGGTCTCGGCGCTGGTGCAGTTGGTCGCCGGTGTCCGGGAGGAGGATGTGATCGCGGACTACCTGCTCACGCGGGAGATGTCCGCGGACTTCGTCTCCTCCATCCGTACCTACGTGCAGGCGGAGATGCCCGACAAGCTCGAGGCGATAGAGGTGCTCATCGGCGTCGAGGAGTCCAACCTCCGCCGCTCCCTGGATGTGTTGGCCCGTGAGTTCGGTGACGCGCGGCGATACCTCGTGGAGGGCGCCGGGGTGGAGGAGGCGGCTGTCGACGAGTTGTCCGCGCGGTTCAGGCGGGGCTGACCAGGACGGCGATGGTTCAGGCGGGGCTGACCAGGACAGGGATGGCTCAGTCGGCGATGGTTCAGGCGGCGATGACCAGCGCGCCGACGACGCCGCCGAACCCGATCGCCTGGAGCGTGACCGCGATCGTCCGCCCGAGTTCGGTGCGGGCCGCCGCGTGGACCCGGGGGCCGGCCAGCGTGACCGCGAAGACCATGACGATGGCCGCGACCGCGGTGAGCGAGCCGGCCAGTCTGGACGCCACCCCGTAGACCGCAGCGATGCCGATCAGTCCGCCCGCCACCGCGGCGATGATCGTCGTCAGCGGCGCCGGGAGGACGGTGGCATGGGTGGTGGGGTGGGTGAGTGTCCCGGTGCCGGGGCGGGTGCCGCCGTCGACGCCCGGGGTCGCCGTGGTCTCCGATCCGCCCCGCCGACGCTCCTCAACCATCTGGGTGTTGCTCATGATCCGGACCCTACGCAGCGATCCTCTCCGGAACCTCGGCCTTTCCTGAGGGTTCGATTCGCACGCCATCGACGCTGGTCAGCGCACCTTCGGGCGGTGGAGAGATCGGTCACATCCGGTCGGATGCGCGCCCCTGTGACCGCCGACGCGGGAGCCGCGGCAGCGACTCCGTCCCCACTGCGCCGCGGCGCATCCTGGAACCGCCACGGGAGCGCGGGCGGGCGTAGGATTCCCGCGGATCTGAGGGGGCGAATGTGTGGTTCGTCGACGAGAAGGGGGGTTGTCGTGGGCGCTGCGCGTACCGTCGGAGGATGGTTCGAACCCGGTGACGACATCGGGAGGTCCTGGGACGAGGCGGAGGCGATCCTCCGGGCCTGCGAGGACCTCGACGGGGTGATGGCGGCCATCCGCGACGCGGAGTCGCCGGTCGAGGCGCGCCGGGCGCTCAAGCTGGGCTTCGGTTTCACCGGCCGTCAGGCCGCGCTGCTCCTCACCCTGCCGGTCATGGCGTTCACCCGCTCGGAGCGCTCGCGGATGGACGAGGGCCGACGCGCCCGGATGGACCTGTTGGCCGACGTCACCGGCTTCCTGCCCGCCATCCCCGACGAGCCGTCCCCGCCCCCACCGGCCCCGCTGCGGACCGTGCCTCCGGTCGCCGAGGAGGACTGGGTCGCCGGTGGCGAGTGGAGCGAGGAGTTCGACGGCGCTCTCGCGCGCATCAGTTCCGCGATGGGGGAGTCCCGGACCGCCCCCGATTCCGAGCCTCACCCGGACCCGCCGACGTCGGGTACCGGCGGCCGGTCGGCTGGTGGTCGCCGGTCGATGGCGGGGCAGGACGACGCCTCGGTGGTGCTCGACGAGCAGATCGGCGAACTGGCCGACGCCCTCGCGGAGCTCCTCCGGGTGGCCTCGGTCGTCGCCTGCGACGGCGCGCGCCCGGCCGACGATCCCCGGCAGTCCGAGAGTCCGTCGGGCGCTCTACTGGACAGGTGCGGCGTCGACGACACCACCGGTGTCCGCACCATGTTGTGGCACCTGCGCAGGACGGGCCTCGATTCGGTGGAGGGGTTGTTCCCGTTCGCGGAGCCGCTCACCGCGGCCCAGGGGTTCGAGGTGCAGGCGGCGAGGTTCGAGCAGGCGATGGGGGCCGGCACCCTCGGGTCTGAGCCGGGTGGTGACGCGACGTGGGCGGGTCGGTTGTGGCCGTTCGCCGAGCGCAGCGGGTTCGGCTACGCGGTGTCGTACCGCGCCGGTCGCGACGCCGGCTCGGTGTGGGCGTACGGCGGGGGCCAGCCCCTTCACCGGATGTGGGATTCGGTCGTGGATCTGCTGGTCGAGCTCTACCAGGCCTTCACGGTGGGCGCCCCGTGCGACTCGGCACTCGCCGCGGTCGCGGACGGCCGCGTGGTGTGGAGCAACCTGGGCTGACCTTGTCTGGGCTCCGCCCCCGCGGGGCCCCGCCCCGCAGGGCCGTGTCGTCAGCCCAGGTCGCGGGCCACCACCGTCGGGCGGGCCCCGCGGCAGAAGACCAGCTCGATCCTCCCCACCGTCTTTCCGGTGGTGCCACCGAGCAGCTCGGCGTAGGCGCACAACTGGAGCAGGTACTCGTCAACGGTGTCCACCGTGACGGCGACGTCGGTCTTGTAGTCGACGATCGTCAACGAGCCGTCGGCTTCCTCCATCACGAGATCGACGACCCCGTCCACCGCGACCGTCGTCCCATCCGCGGTGCTCAGCGGCCCCGCCACGGGTAGCTCGGCCCAGTGGGTGCGAGTCGCCGCCCGCCGGACGGGCTCGGAGGTCAGTGCGGTTCGCGCGACGGAAACCATCTCCGCGACGGCCTCCGGGTTCCGGCTCCCGCGCAGGGCGCCCCCCAACCCGAGGGCGACTAGTTGGTCCGCCGCCCATCGCTCCCAGTCCGCGATCGAGGAGTCGCGGTCGGCGGTCGGCCCGAGCAGGCGGCTCAGGTCCGTGTACTCGGCCAGGTAGTGCACGGCGGTACCGACGTCCGGCCCGGAGGCGAGCGGGGTGCCCCGCGGTGCGGGCGGCAACTCGTCCGGTCGCGTCGGGGCCGGGCTGAACCGGTCGCGCAACGCGGCAGCCAGCCGTTCGGGAAGTGGGCGCGGTTCTCGGGCCTCGTCGTCGCGTGCGTCGTCGCCGGTGCCGTCGGAGGCACTCTCGGCTTCCGGGTGCACGATCCGGGTCGCCGACCAGCCCGCGCGCTCGGCGGACCTGGCAGAGATCCGCCGGCTGCGTTCCACCCATTCCGCTTCGTCGGGCACGTCCACGGCGGGCGCGGCGGCAACCTCGAGCAGGTTCTCGCTGTACTCGACCAGATCGGGCGCATCGGCGTCTTCGATGACGGAGCCGAGGAGTGTCCCCCACAGGCCGGCCTTGGGTTTTCCGTCGGTGTTGAGGGCGTAGCCATGGCCGGAGACCGCGAGGCGGCTCTGCGCGCGGGTCGTGGCTACGTAGAGAAGCCGGATCCGTTCGGCGCGGGCGTGCTGTTTCTCCAGATCGGCGGCTGGTGTGTACCCGGGATCGCGGACGGCAGCGGAGAACGACACGGCCGGCCGGGGAGTCTCGTCGTCGGTCCACAGGAGCCGGCCCTGACCGTTCGGCCAGCCCCGACTCATCCCGGCCACGATGACCATCGGGTACTCCAGGCCTTTTGAGGCGTGGATGGTGTTGATGCGTACGGCGTCCACCCCGATCTCGGGGATGGCGGCTTCGGGGACGCGGGCGTCCTCCGCGGTCAGCGTCAATGCCCAGTCGGCGTAATCCCGCAGGTCGGCACGCGCGGGGTCGGTGGCGGACTCCTCCCATTGCCATGCGTGCTCGATCACGAACCGGATCCGCCGCCACAGGTCGCGCCGGCGCGGAGATTCGGCGACGGACTCGAAGACCATGCGGTTGTGAACGAGCCTCTCCAACAGCTCGCCGGGGCGCCGGGTGTCGCGGGACAGGGCCGAGAGGTAGCCCATCGCCTCGGCGACGGGCGACGCCTCGAAATCCGTGGGTGCCGGTGCGCCGGGAGCCCAGGTGCCACCGGCGGCGCGCCAACGCAGGAGGTCGTCGTCACCGCAGCCGAACAGCGGTGACCTCAGCGCGCCCACGAGGGAGGCCTCGTCGGCGGTGTTGGCCACGGCGCGAACGGCCAGGAGAAGGTCGCGGATCTCAGGTGTCCCGTAGACGATCGACGAGGCCTCGGTGCGGTAGTCGATCCCGGCGTGGTCGAGGCAGGTCTCGAGCATGGGCAGGGACCCGCGTGACGGCAGGAGGATCGCGATGTCGGCCAGTCGCAGCGGGGTCTGCCCACCTTCTTTGGACTCGTGGGTCCAGCTCTCCCGGATGGCGGTGGCGATCACCCTCGCCACATCGGAGGCCTCGGTCCAGTGGCGTTCGGTGGCTTCCTTCGAGTCGGGTGGGCAGTGCTCGGGAACGTCCTCCGTGCGGAAGATGAACGGTCGCGGCCCGTGGGCGGGGTCGTGCTCGGGCCGGCTCGGTGCGGGTTCGAGATCCCGGTACTCGGGTTGGATGCCGTCGGAGGCGGTGAGTACCTCTGAGAACACCTCGTTGACCCAGTTGAGGACCGGACGTGAACAACGGAAGTTCGTGCTGAGTCGCTCGATCTCGACCCCGCCCACGTTGTCGGCGCCACCCCGGGCGCGGAGATAGGTGGCGATGTCGGCACGCCGGAACCGGTAGATGGACTGCTTGGGGTCGCCGACGGTGAAGAGCCGGCCGGGTTCGGGTCCGGAGCCGTCGGTTGCGGTGGTCAGCAGTTCGGCGATGTCCAGCTGTATGGGGTCGGTGTCCTGGAACTCGTCGATGAGGATCCGTTGGTAGCGTGCCCGGACCCGCTCGCGGACCGTCGGGTTCTGCAGTAGTTCGCGCGCGAGGACGAGCTGATCGTGGAACTGCAGGGTGCCGTGGCGGCGGCGGTCGGCGGCGTGTCGTCGGACCACGGGGATGAGGGCGTCGAGCACCACCGCGATGCGTGGACGCCAGTGCTCGACGAGGATCGCCTCGCATACGGAGGAGAGCTGCTTGATCTCCTCTTTGATCTCCTTGACCACGTCGGTCCCGCCCCAGCTCGCGCCCTTGCCGCCGCGACCTGCCTTGACCGGATCTCCCAGGAGTTCCATCCAGGAGGGTGACGCGGTCGGGTCCGTGGCGGCGTCCTGCAGGTTCGCCAGCCAGGTCTCGTGGTCGTCGAGGACGGCGTAGAGCTTGTCCGTCTCGTCCTGGCAGGAGTCCCGCCACCCGACGATCGATCCGACGGCAGCGACCACCTCGGCCAGATCCGGCGACACGGGCAGGTCCGCGACGTCCGGGTACAGGGGATCGGTGGGCAGGCGGTCCCAGTCACGGTGCAGTGCCTCGACCACCTCGCGGAACGCGTGGGCATTCACGCCGGCGTCGAGCATGTCGTCGACTGCCTGCGCCAGATTGCCTGATCGAGTGGCGGTCGGGCCGCTGCCGAACAGGAGGGTGGCGGACTCCTTCCACATGGCTTCGACGGCGGTGGCCTCTGCGGTGTCCTGTTGGACGGTGACCCTCGGCGGGATCCCCGCCTCGAGGGGATTCTCCGAGAGCAGCCGCAGGGCGAAGGAATGCAGCGTGCCGATCGCGGCGGTGTCGAGGCCCGCCAGTGCGGCATCAGCCCGGTGGTCGCCCTTGGCGCGCAGGTCGACCAGTGTCACGCGGAGCCGGTCGCGTAGCTCGGCGGCCGCCTTCTCGGTGAAGGTGATCGCTGCGATTCGGTCGACGGGCACGGCGTCGTCCAACAGGAGTGTGCTGAGCCGGCTGACCAGGGCATGGGTCTTTCCGGTCCCGGCGCCGGCCTCCACGAAGAGCGTGGCGGAGGTGTCTGTTTCCACGCGGAGACGGGCGGCCCGGTCGGGGAGGTGGCTCATGTGGTCGTCTCCGATTCGTTCTCGGTCGGGTCGGCGGCGACGAGGCCGGCGAATGCGGGATGGGACGCGATCGGTACCTGCTGGGACAGCTGCTCCCAGGCGCGGTCGAGCTCCGTGCCCCCGATGAGCTTGGCCAGGTCACGGGACGACCCTCGCCCGCCCTTGAGCGGGAACCAGCCCCGCTGGAGGGCGTCCACCAGATTGCCCACGTCCTCACGGACCTTGTCCATGACGTCGACGGTGATGTCGAGGGAGATCTGCTCGAACTCCCCGCGCTCGGTGCAGTACCAGTACCGCACCTCGCGAACCGGGAGGTCGTGGGATGCCTCGGCGGCCGCGGCGTAGAGCGGCAACTGGAATCGCGTGCCGGAGATGGTGGGATCATCCTCGGTCGGCCGGTCTTCTGACTCCGGTGGCTTCCCGGTCTTGTAGTCGGTGACCCGCTGGGCGTCTCCGCGCTCATCGAGCCGGTCGATGGACCCGGCGAGGAGGACCGATGTCGCGCCGCGGGAGGTGGTCACCTCGAACGGGATCTGGACCACCGAGCCGTCGGGGGCCTGTCGGCCGAACCCGAGCTCGGTAGCGGCTGGGGCCCACCCCGCCTCGAAGTCCACCTCATCCTCCGAGAACCACCGGTCCAGCTCGGCTCCGAGCAGGATCTCCCTTCGGCGCCACAACGAGGCCACGAGGCCCGGCGAGGTCGCGATGGCGGCCTCGCATTCGCTGCGAAGCGCTCTCATGAGCAGGTCGCGGTCCGGGCCGGACCCGGTCTCCACCCGATCGGAGATGTAGCGCTGGAGGATCGAATGGACCAGGTCGCCGTAGTCGCGCAGGTCCATTTCGATATCTGCAGCCGGGTCGTCGAGCGTTCGGACCCGCAACACCGTGGAGAGGAAGAACAGGTAGGGACTCTGTGCCCAATCCTCCAGCCTCGTGGGCGAGAGCGGATGGTCGAGGAAGGTGAGCAGGTCGGCAGCCGAAGAGACGTCGCCGGTGAACCGCGTGAACCGGCCACGCCGACGGTCCTGACGCATCTCGTGGGCGCGGACCAGCAGATCAGGGGCATCCGCCCGAGCCAGCCACCCGTGGGCGGAGAGGTCCCGGATCCGCAGTTCGGCGAGGGTGGCCGGGTCCGAACCGAGGGCGGTCGGCGGGGTGAGCACGCCGTCGACGAACGAGGGCACTGCGGTGACGGCCGGGCATCCGTCGACGTCCTGCTGCCACTTGGTGGCGCGAACGGACTTCCGGGCGAGTCGGGACAGGGTGGGCAGCAGCCAGCGGGACGGGATCCGGTCGCCGCCGCCTCGCATCGACCCACGGGGGAACGAACACATGCGGTGCTCGGAGCCGGCGGTCAGCGCCAGCTGGAGAACCCGGTACCGCTCGTCGAGTCGTTCGGAGGAGGGGGGCTCGACCGCGCCCTCGGGGACGAGCGGGTCGGGCTTGTGCAGGACCGGGAGCAATCCCTCCGCCATTCCCACGACGCAGACGGTGTCCAGATCGCGACCCACGGCGTCGTCGATCGGCCCCAGGGCGACCCCGGCGCCCTCCTCGCCGACACGGTCACCGATCGCGTCCAGTCGCGTGGCGACCGCACCCACGACGCGATCCCGGGTGATCGCCGGCGCGATCGTATCCAGATCGCCTAGGGAACCGAGCACCGCGAGCACGGCGGCCCGGTCGGGGGCCTGACGGAACAGTGAGGCGACGAGACCTGTCACAGCCCGTGTGGCCTCCGTCCAGGTACGCGCGGCGTCGACGGCAGCGAGTCCGGAACGGATGTTTCGGATCAGGCGCAGCAGCGCGGCAGCGGCGGCCCGTTCGGACTCGGCGAGGGCCTCAGGCTCGGCCTGCAGATACTCGGCCAGTCGCTCCCAGTCGCCGGCACCGATGACGGGGAAGCGCGTCCGGGTGAGGATCTCGAGCCGCCGGGACGAGACGGCGGCGCCGTCGTCGTCGAACGGGGCGATCGCACCTTCGGCGATGATCGAGAGGAGATCGGCGCGGGGCATCCGGTCGGCATCCAGGCCCAGCAGCCGCACGATCGTACGGCCGGCGGGGGAGCGGCCGAGTGCCGCGTCGGAGGGGCCGTAGACGGTGATCCCGGCTTCCGCGAAGGCTCGGTGGAGAAGCCGCAAGTAGGGGTCCGGTGAGGGGTAGTAGACACCGATTTGGTAGCCGGGGACCCCGTCTGCGAGACGCGAGCGGACGAATCGGACCACTGCGCGCACCTCGTCATCGGAATCCGACGCGTGGAGCACGTGGGTGCCGGTGACCGCCTTCCCGGTGCCGGGCTCGGCGGCGGAGGCGAGATGGTCCGATCCGGTGCCGGGAAGAGGGGAGATACCGCGCTGATCCAGCGCGGCCCGCAGCCTGCGCTCGGCCTGAGTCCCGCGCAACGGTGCGGCGAGCACGATCCGGCCCAGCTCGTCCAGACGCTTCAGCGCGATGCCCACGGCCTCGAACTGCGTGTAGTACGCGGCACCTGTCATCGCGTGGACCTCGTCGGCCAGCCGGAGGACCTCCGAGTGCAAGCGGGTCTGCGCGCCGACCGACCCCGGCTCGACGGTCCCGAGCCGCAGGCAGGCCTGGGCCACAGCCTGCCCCGTGACGGGCTCGGCGGCGACCGACTCGAGGTACCCCGGGTCGGCGTCCAACGCCTTCTCGACGGCGGCGGCTAGGAGCGGGAACGGGAGTGCGGCCCTCGGTGCCAGTGCGGGAGCCGAGAGCTCGCTGATCACCTGGGAGGCGGTCCGCACCGCCACGTTGACCGAGCCACCACTGAGCGCCAACGCCCGGACGAGGTCCCGGACCGCACCGAACGAGGGCACGAGGACGGTGATGCGGCCGAGGGGGTCGGTACCGCGGAGGCGGTGCACCTCGGCGGCGAGGGCGGTGGGATGAGCCTGGGATCCGGTCACACCGCCATGGTGCCCCACGGGTCCGACAACCCCGGGGTGGACGGTCTCTCATCACCGCTGACGGCGTCGGACCCTGCTGCTACCGTCCGGTCAGACCGGCCCACCCGGGGCAGCGGAAAGCGAGGGGGCACCGCCGATGTCGTACGGCTGGGACAATGGGGCGGCAGGATCGCGGACACCGCAGGGATGGCAGGGGTCCGGGTATCAGTCCGAACCACAGCGCGGGGGCTCCGGCGTGGCCATCGCCCTCATCGCGCTCCTGGCGATCCTGGCGCTGGCGCTGATCGGCGCGATCGCTTATCTCTTCCTGCGCCCGGGCGGCGTCTCCGGCGACGGGTCGGGTCAGGTGGTCGCTGTCTCCTCGTCGTCGTCCCCCACGGCTCCCTCACAGCCCCCGGTCACGGAGACCGCCTACACAACCGCGCCGGAGCGCGAGACCGTCACGGTCACCCGCGAGGCGCCCGCGACCCGCTCGTCGCCGACCGTCGGGTATCCCGCCGGCGCGGATTCCTCCGGCTGGGTCGACAACCGTCAGGCACGGTGCAATGCCGGTGATCCGGCGGCGATGATCGGCCGCACCACCCAGGCCTCGTTCTCCATCTGCGTCAATCCGGACAACGGCCGGTACTACTACCGCGGCTACGCCGACGGGGCCGGGGTGGAGATCGACGATCCCGCGGTCTCCGGTGGCTCGGCGATGGTCGCCAACAACGACGTCCTCTACTCGATCGACTCGTCGGGAATGTGGATCTACCAGGGTGGGGAGCTGATCTCGAGCCAGCCGATGGTGTCCTTCTGGGCGGAGTGACGGGGTGGTCGAGGGCGCGGTCGGGGGTTCCGCTAGTGTTTTGCCTCGTGCCACGAGCACGGCCCTGTGGCGCAGTTGGTTAGCGCGCCGCCCTGTCACGGCGGAGGTCGCGGGTTCGAGTCCCGTCAGGGTCGCCGGAGAGAGCCGGTGCATTCGGTCCACGCCGAACGCACCGGCTTTCGTCTGTCCGGCTACCGCGGCCCCAGCCTCGCCGCGATCGCGTCCCGCGTCGAGGAGAACGTGAACAGGAAGTGTTCGAGCGCTACCTGGGCGTGGTGGGGGAGCAGCGGGGCGACCGGCACGGTGGTCCGCTGCAGGACGTGCCGGCCGTCGAGGATCCACGACGTGCGTTCGTCGTCGAGATTGAGTCGAGCCAGCTCGAGCGCCGCGTCGGACCTGGAGCGCACTCCCCGCACGACCCACGCCCAGATGCGCGCGTACGGCTCGTCCTCGTCGAACGAGACGTGCATCCGGTGGCCGACGTGGTCGAAGACGATGGCTCCGCGGTCGTCGACCACGCAGGCCCGTCCCGTGACTCTCTCGACGATCGCCTCGAACCGTTCCCGGGCGTCCTCGTGGTCGGCCACCTCCACCGCCATGTCGATGGGGTTCGGGTGGTCGGCGGGGTCGTTGCCGATGGGGATCGAGTCGGTGCGGAGGAGACGCAGCGGTCCGGTGTGCCGCCCGACCGTGCCCTGGCAGCGCAGGGTCAGCAGCTGGGGGTGCGGTACCCCGAGCCGGTCGCGGCAGGCATCGGCGACCGCCCGGGCGATGGTGCCGGGCGCGGTGGGGGAGGTGTGGGCGATCATCTCCTCCACGAGGGGGTGACCGGCGAGGCGCACGGTCACCCAGGTGCGCTCGCCGCCGGGCGCGAGGTGGACGACGCACCGCCCCCGCGTTCCGGACGCGTCGGACGGCGCGGTGAACTCCATCGCGCCGACCGCCCCCGACCTGCGCAGATGGCCGGCCAGGGTGGTCTCGAAACCGTCCCAGGGGTCCTCCGCCGGACGCAGCGGCGCGCTGCCCGGGCCGGAGAGCTGGTCGCGCACGGCGTCATCCCACCGGGGCGAGGGCGGCCACGTCGTCGACCGCCCGGCGGAGTTCGCGCGAGGCGGTGCAGTCACCGAGCCGTTCGGCGACGGCGTCGGCGATCGCGCGGTAGAACCACAGTTTCTCCTCCGGCCCGGCGTTGAACAGGCCCCACATGTCACCGCCCAGCCGCTCGTGCGCGGTGACCATCGAGCGCAGGTTGTGGATCTTGTCGGCGGCCGAGATGAGCAGGCACTCGTGGGAGTCCTCGGCCAGTCGCGCGAGGTAGCCCTCCTTGCGCACCCGCCACGGCGGGGTCTGGACACCGGCGGTCTTGTCCTCCGACACGCCGCGGACGAGTTCCGTGACCCGCTCGCCGAACTCGGCGGTCATGTCGTCGGCCGAGTACACCGTTGGCGGCACGTCCTCCAGGACGTCGTGCAGCAGCGCCGCGACCGCCACGTCCTCGTCGGAGGTGAAGTCCGAGACGATCAGCGCCACCGCGACCGGGTGGGCGATGTAGGGCGTCGGGTCGTCCTTGCGGGTCTGGCCGGCGTGGCAACGGGCGGCGACCGCGAGCGCGCGGTCGAGGGTGGGGGTCCAGGTGAGCGACATGGTGCACTCCTCGAGGGGAGAGGTCCCGACGCCGGGCGACGCCGCCGGGTCGTGGGTGGAACCGGCGGTGACCGGTGTCCCTTCCACACTCCCGAGTACACACCACGGGTACGACACGGGGGAACCGATCGGCGTGGGGCGCGCGTCGTACATGGTGAGGACGCCACGGGGGCGTCCCGGTAGTAGACCGGAACGACGACGAGGAGGGCTCGTGCCCGACGGGACGATCAGGGCGGATGCCGGGAAGATCGCGAGCGCGGTCTCGGTGTTCCGCGACTGCGGGGAGGCGGCCGCGGAGGTGACATTTTCCGAGGTCACGGCACGTCTGGGCGGCGGTCTTCCGGGCGGGTCGGCGATCGAGCAGGCGGTGGACCGGGCGTGCGGTGCTGCCGCGGTGTGCGCCTTGAGAATCGCGGGTCGGCTCGGGGGCCTGGCCGACTTCGCTGCCCAGGCGCACCGGTTCCTCGAGGCCGAGGATGAGGACTTCGCGGCTCTCCTCGCAGCGGTGGCCCGGCGGTGAGCTGGACAGTCGCGGACATTCGTCGTTGGGACGTGTCCGCGTTGGCGGGGGCCGGCGGCGAGGTCGGCCGGCAGCACTCGGTGGCGCAGGGCATCCGGAGGGACCTGGTCGACGGTGCGGTGGAGCTGGATGATGGCTGGGACGGGGCGGCCGCTGACGCCGTCCTCGACACCGTGGAACGTGAGAAGTCGCACGTCAGCACGCTGGCTGACGGACTCGAGGATCTGGCTGATGCTCTCCGGAGCTCGCACGCTGCTCTGGGGCCGGCAGTTCAGACGGTTCGAGATCGGATCGCCGATGCCGGGGCAGCCGGACTCGAGGTGAGCGAATCGTCGGTGCGTCCGTTGTCGGGTCGCGACGACATCGATCAATCGACGGTCGATGAGCATGCGGAGGCGATCAGCTCCGCGGTCGACACCGTTCGCTCCCTCGATGAGCACTACGGGCGCGAGATCGACCAGATCGCCGCTCGGCTGCACGCCGCGATCCCACCCGAGGTCGATCGGTCGCCGATCCCGGGCCCGGACGACCCGTGGCCGGGTCGCGGTGTGGACGCGATGACGGGGGCCGCGTCACGGGGTTACCCGGACGTCGCCGATGAACTCGATCCACTGACGCGGGGGAGACACACGCTCAACCCGGCCCCGGATGACTTCGGCAGAGCCGCGGCGACAGGACTGCGGGGGCTCGGTAGGGTCGCCGGTCCGGTCGGTGGCGGGCTTACGGTGTACGACGGCGTGAAGGCCCACGCCCAGGGGAAGACGTCGACCGGCGAGGCCGTCGCGGAGACCCTCGGGGCTCTGGGTGGCGGCGCGCTCGGAGGCGCCGCAGCCGGCGCCGTCGCAGGAACGATGTTCGGTCCCCTCGGCACGTTCATCGGCGCCGGCATCGGTGCGGCCGTCGGGACGTACCTGGGACAGCAGGCGGGCGATATGGCTCACGACCGGTACCGGGCCCACACGGCAGAGAGGTGACACGACCATGAGGTATGGGCAGAGATGGGACGACCCGTCGGAACGCGACCCGCACCCCTACGAACACCCCGCCCTGGAACCGGAACCCGGATTCTGGGACGGCAAGTGGGAAGAGTTCAAGCGGCGGTTCATCCAGATGGCCTGGGAGGATCACTACAGCCGGACCGTCCTCATCCTCTCGACGGTGGGATTCGTGGCGACATTCATCTGGATGTGGTTCACCGGTGAAACCTGACGCCCACCCCTAGAACGTCTTGGCGTCGATCACGAACCGGTACCGGACGTCCGAGCTCACGACGCGGTCGTACGCCTCGTTGATCTTGTCCGCCGAGATGAGCTCGATGTCGGCCGTGATCCCGTGCTCGGCGCAGAAGTCGAGCATCTCCTGGGTCTCGGGGATTCCCCCGATCATGGACCCGGTCAGGATCCTGCGCCCGGCGGCGACGGACCCGGCCCGCACCGACATCGGCTCGGTCGGGATGCCGATGTTGACCAGCGCTCCGCGCGGCTTGAGCGTGGCGAGGAACCGGTCCATCGGCAGGCTCGCGGAGACGGTGTTGAGAATGATGTCGAAGGTGCCGCGGAGCTCGCGGAGTGTGGCCTTGCCCTCGTCGCCTGCGGTCGCGTAGTGCTCCACGGCGCCGTACTTCAGCGAGTCGTCCCGCTTGGAGGTGGTCTGCGACAGGACCGTCACCTCGGCGCCCATCGCCACGGCGAGCTTCACCCCGACGTGTCCGAGTCCGCCCATGCCGATCACCGCGACCTTGGTGCCCGGGCCGACGTTCCACTGCTTCAGCGGCGAGAACATCGTGATCCCCGCGCACAGCAGCGGCGCCGCCGCGGCCGGGTCGAGCCCGTCCGGTACGGACACCACCATGGGCTCCTCGACCACGATGTGGGTCGAGTAGCCGCCGTTCGTCACCGGGCCCTCGGGGTTGCCCTCGGGCAGCGGGGAGCCGTAGGTCGCGACCGACCCGCGCTCACACTCCTGTTCCTGGCCGGCCTGGCAGGAGGCGCACTCGTGGCAGGCGCCGACCAGGCACCCGACGCCCACGCGATCGCCGACCGCGTGCCGCGTGACCTCCGAACCGACCTCGCGGACGATGCCGATGATCTCGTGCCCGGGTGCCACGGGATAGGTGGTCTGCCCCCACTCGCCGCGCACGTGGTGGATGTCGGAGTGGCAGATGCCGGCGAACTCGATCTCGATGAGCACGTCGTCCGGGCCGGTGTCCCGACGTCGGATCGTGGTCTTCTCCAGGGGTGCGTCCGGTGCGGTGGCGGCGACGGCGGCGACGTCCATGTGTGGTCTCCCGTTGATCGAGTCGGATTCGTGGTGCGAACTGTCCAGTCGGAGTGCCCGCCACAGTAGAGGCGCGCGCGTCCCGCTGCAGAAAGCCGAGCGTCGGCGCGGTTCCCGTCCGCGATTCCCTGACGCATGTCAGCGCCATGGCTATGATCCAGATCACACCGCCTCCCGTGAAGGAATTCCCACATGGCCGACACCGTCCGCGAACAACTCCGCCGCCACGCCGACTCCGATTCCGTCGCGATCCGCTACGACGACACCTCGATCACCTGGCGTGACTACCTCGCGGGCGCCGACGCCCGGGCCGGCGCCGTCACGGGGATGCTGGATCCCGCACGGCCGCTCCACGTGGCGACGCTGCTGGAGAACACCCCGGAGATGCTCTACGCGTTGGCGGCCGGCGCGGCGGGCGGGTACGTCACCGTCGGGCTCAACGCGACCCGCCGCGGGGAGGGGCTGGCCCGTGACATCCGCAAGTCCGAGTGCCAGGTCATCCTGACGGACCGCGAGCTCAAGCCGCTGCTGGACGGCCTCGACCTGGGTGAGGTCAGCGTGATCGACACCGACTCCGACGAGTGGGCGGCGCTGGTGGCGTCGTCGTCCGCCCCCCAGGACCCGCCGCCGGTGGAGGCCATGGACCCGTTCATGCTCATCTTCACCTCGGGCACGTCGGGTGATCCGAAGGCGGTGCAGGTCGGCAACTTCACGGTGACGATGTCCGGGGAGAACCTCGCGCCGTCCTTTGGCCTGACCTCCGATGACGTGCTGTACCTGTCCATGCCGCTGTTCCATTCCAACGCCATCATGAGCGGCTTCTCTCCGGCGATCGCGGCGGGCGCCACCATGGCGCTGGCCCGCCGGTTCAGTGCGACCCGGTTCGGGGACGACATCCGCCGCTACGGCGTGACGTACATGAACTACGTGGGCAAGCCGCTGGCCTACATCCTCGACACCCCGGCCCGCCCCGACGACGCCCAGACCACGCTCCGCGCCGCGTTCGGCAACGAGGCCGCGGCCAAGGACATCCCCGCCTTCGCGCAGCGGTTCGGGTGCGAGGTCCGCGACGCCTACGGCTCCACCGAACTCGCGGTGATCATCGTGCGGACCGAGAACTCGCCGCTGGCGTCGATCGGGGAACCGTTCCCGGGGGTCGCCGTGTATGACCCCGCGACCGTTCAGGAGTGTCCCCGCGCGGTGTTCGACGACGACGGCGCCGTGACCAACCTCGACGAGTGTGTGGGCGAACTCGTCAACACCGAGGGGGCGGGGTTCTTCGCCGGCTACTACAACGACGACACGTCGACCTCCGACCGCATGAGGGACGGGATGTACTGGTCGGGCGATCTGGCCTACCGCGACGCGGACGGCTTCGTCTACCTGGCCGGGCGCAGCGGGGACTGGCTGCGCGTCGACGGCGAGAACATGGCCACCGGCATCGTCGAGGAGATCCTGCTGCGCAACCCGGCGGTCTCGCGGGTCGCCGTCTACGGTCTGCCCGATCCACGCGGGGTGGGTGACCAGCTCGCCGCGGCGATCGTCCCCCGCCACGACTCGGAGCTGGAGCCGGCCGCGTTCGAGCAGTTCCTCGCCTCGCAGCCGGACCTGTCGCCCAAGGCGTGGCCGCGCTGGGTCCGGATCTCCGTGGACCTGCCCACCACGGCGACCAACAAGATCCTCAAGCGGGAACTCATCAGGCAGGGCGTGGGGGCCGCCGGCGCAGGCGGCCCGGGGACAGGCGACACCGGGGCAGGCGGCACAGGGGCAGGCGGTGCGCCGGCGGACACCTGGTGGGAGCGCGACGAGCGGGGCACCGCGTACACCGAGCTGGCCGGGGCGCGGGTGTAGTGGTCGCGGTCTGATGGTCTACGTCGTCACGCGGTTCGACTTCCGCGCGCCGGGCGCCGGGCCGGAGGAGCGCCGGGACCGCTACCGCGCGGCCCTCGACATGGCCCGCTACGCCGAGGAGACCGGCCACGACGCGGTCAACCTCTCCGAACACCACGCCTCGGAGGACGGCTATCTGCCGTCCCCGCTCATCGCGGCGTCGGCGGTCGCGGCCGTGACCAGCCGCGTCCCCATCACGGTGTGGGCGCTCATCGCGCCGCTGTACGACCCGGTCCGTCTCGCCGAGGACATCTCGGTCCTCGACCACCTCGCCTCGGGCCGGGTCAGCTTCACCTTCGGGCTGGGCTACCGCCCGGTCGAGTACGCGCTGCACTCACGCGAGTGGAGAACCCGGGGCGCTCGTCTCGACGCCCAGCTGGAGACCATCCTGGCCGCCTGGCGAGGCGAGCCGGTCGGCGACGACCCGGCGGACGGCTCCCCGCGGTCCTCGCCCACGCCGAGGCCGTTCTCCGACCCCCACCCCCTCATCTTCCTCGGCGGTGGCAGGGCGGCCGCCCGGCGGGCCGGGCGACTCGGCATGCACTTCCAGCCGCAGGTCGACGATCCCGAGCTCACCGCGCTGTACCGGGCGGAATGCCTCGCCCACGGGCATCGGCCCGGCCTCGTCGTCGAACCCGTTCCCGGCCCCGCGACGGTGTTCTGCGCCGAGGACCCCGACCAGTTCTGGGCGCGGTACGGCCACCACCTCCTCGCCGACGCCCTCGGGTACCGCGCCTGGCAGACCGGCGCCGGCGACGCCGGCGGCACCCGCAACTCCTTCGTGCACTCCGATGCCCGCACGGTCGACGACCTGCGCGACGAGGGTGTCTACGTGGTGGCGACCCCCGACCAGCTGGTACGACTCGTGCGTGCCGGCGACCTGGGGCTCATCACCAACCACCCACTGTGTGGCGGGATCCCGGTCGAGGCGGGCTGGGAGTCGCTCCGCCTGCTCGGCGAGCGGGTCCTACCCGAGGTCCGGTGAGGGGCCCGCCGCCCCCGTAGTCTCGGGCGAATGAGCAACGCGACCACCCGCGGCACCGTCCGCTACTGGGCCATGCCCGCCGCCCTCGGCACGATGGGGGCGCTGCACTTCGTGGCGCCCCGGCCGTTCGACGGACTCGTCCCGCCGGAGCTGCCGGGCAGTCGGCGCGCGTGGACCTACGGCTCGGGCGTCGTGGAGGTGGCGGTCGCCGGGCTGCTGGCCGCGCCCGCCACCCGGAGGCTGGGCGGCGCGGTCGCGACCGCACTGTTCATCGGCGTCTTCCCGGGAAACCTGCAGATGGTCCGCGCCTGGCGTCGCAAGCCCGTGTGGCCGTATCAGGTGATCGCGTGGGGCCGGCTCCCGCTCCAGGTGCCGATGATCCTCGCCGCCGACAGCATCCGCCGCGGCGCCTGACCCCGAGGCGGGTGCCTGACCCCACCCGGGGCGCGCCCCGCGCTCAGTCGAGGCGCCAGGCCTCGATCCGGGCGAGCGCGTCCCGCTTGACGTCGTTCGGCGCGAACGACGACTCGATCGACGCCCGCGCCACCCCGACCAGCCGCGCCACCGACACGCCCATCCGTTCGTGGGCGGCCACGTACTCGTCCACGACATCCACACCGAACAGCAGTGGGTCGTCGGCACCCAGAGAGCAGCGCACCCCGGCCTCGAGCAGCCGCGGCAGCGGGTGCTTCTCCAGCGAGGGGTACACGTCCAGCACGACGTTCGAGGTGGGGCACACGTCGAGGCAGGTCCCGCGCTCGGCCAGCAGCTCCAGCACCCGGGGGTCCTCCACCGCGCGGACGCCGTGCTGGATCCGGTCCACGCCCAGCTCGATCGCGGAGCGCACCTCGTCCGGGCCGGCCAGTTCGCCGGCATGGGGCACCACCCCGAGCCCGGCGTCGCGGGCGATCGCGAACGCCCCGGCCGCGTCGGCCACGGGGTTGCCGCGCTCGTCCGCGACCAGACCCACCGCGACCACGCCGCGGTCGGCGAACCGCGCGGCCAGCCGGGCGGCCTCCAGTGCGTGCTCGGGCCCGGCGCCGCGGTCGATGCTCACGATGGACCCGGTCCACACGCCGTGACGGCGCCCGGCGTCGGCCACGGCCGGGAGGATGAACTCGAGCGCCTCCTCCGCCGAGCCGAACGCGACCGCCTTCTCGGGGATCGACGCGAACTCCAGCGCCACCACACCCTGCGCGGCGGCGTCGGCGACCACCTCGTCCAGTAGCCGCCCGACCCGCTCCGGGGTGTGCAGCAGGTCGATGAGCAGGCCGTACGCGCCGAGGAACGCGGTGAAGTCCGCATACTCCACGAGGGGCGGGACCTCGATGCCGTCCTCCGCGCACCACTGCCTCAGGGTGGCCTCTCGCATCGCTGCCTCGAGGTGCACGTGCAGGTGCGCCTTGGGCAGCGCGGTGAAGCGGTCGTGGGCGCTCGTGCGGGGGGTCATTCCTCGGCCTTGACCTCGCGGGCCTCGTCGGCGACGTGCTGGTGGGTCATGGGGTCGGTGCCGTCCCACGAGGAGACGTTCCGCGCCTTGGGCAGGTCGTCGCGGTGGAACACCGGGTTGTGGCCCTTGGCCCGCTGCTTCAGGTAGTGCTGCAGGAGCGCCACCGCGAGACCGCCGAGCGGGATGATCGCGATGAGGTTGATGGTGGCCATGACGCCCATGAACAGGTCGGCGAGGTTCCAGATGAGGTCGACCGAGCCCAGGCTGCCACCGAGGACGGCGAGCACCACGAGGATGCGGAAGGTCCGCAGTGCGGCGGGGTTGCCGCGCAGGAAGGTGATGTTGGCCTCGCCGTAGTACGAGTTGCCCAGGATGGAGGAGAACGCGAGGAAGAAGATGACCACCATGAGGAAGGGCACGCCCCAGTCGCCGACCGAGGCGGCCAGCGAGTCCTGGGTGAGCGTGATGCCCTCGCGGTCACCGCCGAACTCCGGGTTGGCCAGAAGGATGATGAATGCGGTGGCCGAACACACGATGATGGTGTCGAAGTAGACACCGAGCGCCTGGACGAGGCCCTGCTTGACCGGGTGGGAGACCGATGCGGTGGCGGCGGCGTTGGGCACGGAGCCCATGCCGGCCTCGTTGGAGAACAGTCCTCGGCGCATGCCCTGCATGATGGCCGCGCCGACGGCGGCGCCGGCGACCTCGCGGAGCCCGAGCGCGTGGCCGACGATGAGGGAGATCATCGCCGGGACCTCGGTGATGTTGATCGCGACGACGAAGAGGGCGACGACGATGTACGCCACCGCCATCACGGGGACCAGGATCTCGGTGACCGCGGACAACCGGCGGACGCCACCGAAGATGACGGCGCCCACGACGAGGGCCAGGGCGATGCCGATGATCAGGCCCGGGGTGAAGCCCTCGAGGGAGAACTGGTTGCGGACGGACTGGGCGATCGAGTTGGCCTGGACGGCGTTGAACACGAACCCGTAGGTGACGGTGATGATCACGGCGAAGGCGATGGCCAGCGGCTTCCAGCCCAGCCCGTCGCGGATGTAGTAGGCCGGCCCGCCCACGTAGGAGTCCTTGCCCTTGACCTTGTACAGCTGCGCCAGGGTGGACTCGACGAACGCGGTGGCGCCGCCGATGATCGCGAGCAGCCACATCCAGAACACCGCGCCCGGCCCGCCGACCGTGATCGCGATCGCGACGCCGGCGACGTTCCCGGTACCCACGCGGGAGGCGGCGGAGATGGTGAAGGCCCGGAAGGCGGAGATGCCCTTCTTGTTCTCCTCGATGTCCGACGGCTTCTCGAAGATCGCCCTGATCATCTCCGGGAACATCCGGATCTGGACGATGAGGGTGGTGACGGAGAAGTAGAGACCGGCGACGACGAGTAGCGCGATCACCGCGTACCAGTAGACGTCGTTGATGGACACGATGAAGTCGGTGACAGCGCTCACACGGTGACGGTATCGGATCACGGCCGCGGAGGCGATCCGACCTACCCTGGGAGTCGTGACCGACTTCGCACCGACTGCCCCGGACGTCGCCCTGCTCTTCGAGGGCGGCGGTATGCGGGCGGTGCACACCGCCGGAGTCGTGGAGACGTTGATCGAGGCGGGCATCCACACCGGGTTGGTCGCGGGGATCTCGGCGGGTGCCTCCCACCTGGCGAACTACGTGTCGCGCGACGCGGTCCGGGCCCGCAAGAGTTTCGTGGAGATGGCCGCGGACCCGAACTTCGGCGACTGGCGCAGCTTCGCCCGCGGCAAGGGTCTGTTCAACGCCGAGTACATCTACGAGCAGGCCGGACTGCCTGACGAGGTGCTCCCGTACGACTTCGAGACGTTCGACGCCAGCGGTACCGAGGCACGGATAGGAACGTTCCGCTGCTCCGACGGAGAGACCGTCTTCTGGGGCGAGGACGACATCACGTCGATGAGCGACCTCATGAGGATGGTCCGGTCGTCGTCGACGATGCCGGTGTGGATGCCGCCCGTGCTCATCGACGGCGAGTACTACGTCGACGGGGCGCTGGGTCACGACGGCGGGATACCGCTGTCGGCGGCTCGCGACGCGGGGTACGACAAATTCCTGGTGGTGCTGACCCAGCCGCACGGGTATCGGAAGATCCCGCCACGACGGCTGACGCCGTTCTACCGCTCCTACTTCCGCCGGTTCCCGGCGGTGGGGGAGGCGCTGATGCACCGCTGGGCCCTCTACAACGAGACCCTCGACGAGATCGAGGCGCTGGAGGAATCCGGTGACGCGCTGGTCTTCCGGCCGCACCGGGTGATGATCCGCAGTTATGAGCGGCGCGTGGACCGCCTCGCCGAGGCGTATGTCCTCGGGCGGGAGCAGGCGAGGCGCGAGGTCGACACCTGGCTCGACTTCTGCGGGATGTAAAACGTCCGAAATCGCGAAACGCCCCGGTGGCGAACCACCGGGGCGTGTCGAGTCAGATCAGGAACCGAACAGCGCGGCTCCGCCGGCGAGGGTCGACAGGATGTAGGCCGGGAGCCCCAGCAGGCCATCGACGGCGTCCGAGCCGGTCGAGGGGGCGAGGCCGGCGGAAGCGGTGGAGAGGTTGCTCCAAAAAGTAGAGAAGGGACCCATAGTGTTTCCTTTCGACAGCGGCGCCACGGAATGTGGGCCATGTCTCACACGGTACGGCCGGCCGCGGGGCCGACGCCACCGCCGAATCGTGACCTTTCCGCTCCTTAACTAATTGCCTAACCGTTATGCTGCATGGTTCCCACTTTATGAGGAAATGCCTAGGCTGACGGCGGGGCGTCTGGGGTGCGGATCCACCACAGGGATGGATCGTCAGATCAGCTCCGGAAGGAGTGCATCATGGGAAGCCTCGTAGAGCTCGCCGGGTCGTCGATGGCGGCGGCCGGCAGTCTCGTCCAGGATTCGGGCTCGACGCTCGTTGATTCAGCCACGTTCCTCCCGTTCCACATCGTCCAGATCCTCTGGGGGACCCTCTTCGGCATCGCCGGGGATCTCGGCTCGACCTTGCCGGGGGCGTGAACTCGACGTCACCTGAGTGACGACGGGCGGGCGGGGGTCGGTTAGGTCACCCTGGATAGACAGACCAGTCTGTCCTGACTATTGTCGCGGGCATGACCGATACTGCAGCCGCCCCCCGCCCTGCTCGTCCCGCGCGGGCGCCCAAGCCGCAGGGGCAGTGGAAGATCGACGGCAAGCTGACGCTGAACCACAACGAGGAGTTCAAGCTCACCGACGACGCGCTCAACGTGCGCCAGCGGATCCTGGACACGTACTCCAAGGAGGGCTTCGGCTCGATCCCGTCGGACGACCTCTCCGGCCGTATGCGCTGGTGGGGCCTGTACACCCAGCGTAGGCAGGGTCTCGACGGCTCCCGCACCTCCAAGCTGGAGGCCGACGAGCTGCAGGACGAATACTTCATGATGCGCGTCCGTACCGACGGCGGCGCGGTCACCACCGACCAGCTCCGCGTGCTCGCGGGGATCTCGACCGACTTCGCCCGCGGCACCGCCGACATCTCCGACCGGCAGAACATCCAGTACCACTGGATCGCGATCGAGGACGTCCCCACCGTCTGGCGGCGGCTCGAGGACGTGGGGATCGACACCGTCGAGGCCTGCGGCGACTGCCCGCGCGTCATCCTCGGCAGCCCGGTGGCGGGCGTCGCCGAGAACGAGATCCTCGACCCCACCCCGGTGATCGCCGAGATCAAGGCCAAGTACATCGGCACGCCCGAGTTCTCGAACCTGCCGCGCAAGTTCAAGTCCGCCATCACCGGCCACCCCAGCCTGGACGTGGTCCACGAGATCAACGACATCTCGCTGGTGGGCGTCGAGCATCCCGAGCTCGGTCCCGGTTACGACCTGTGGGTGGGCGGCGGCCTGTCCACGAACCCGCAGCTCGCGACCCGCATCGGCGTGTTCGTCCGCCAGGAGGAGGCCGCCGAGGTGTGGGCCGCCGTCGTGGGCATCTTCCGCGACTACGGCTACCGCCGCATGCGCACGCGCGCCCGGCTCAAGTTCCTCATCAAGGACTGGGGCGCCGATAAGTTCCGCCAGGTCATGCAGGACGAGTACCTGGGCCGCGAGCTGCCGGACGGCCCGGCACCCCGCCGCGGTGTCGGCTCGGGTGACCACGTGGGCGTCTTCGAGCAGAAGGACGGCCGCTACTACGTGGGCGCCGCCCCGACCGTCGGCCGCGTGGGCGGCGAGAAGCTGGCGCGGGTCGCCGACCTCGCCGAGGCCGCGGGATCCAAGCGCGTCCGCTTCACCCCGCACCAGAAGCTGCTCGTGCTGGACGTCGAGCCGGACAAGGTCGACCAGCTGGTCGACGGACTGGCCGAGATCGGCATGTACGCCCGCCCGAGCTCGTTCCGCCGCGCCACCATGGCGTGCACCGGCATCGAGTTCTGCAAGCTCGCCTTCGTCGACACCAAGGACACGGCCACCGCGCTGGTCGACGAGCTGGAGCGGCGCTTCGCCGACGACGCGCCCCTGCGCACGCCGCTGTCGATCCACCTCAACGGCTGCCCCAACAGCTGCGCCCGGATCCAGACCGCCGACATCGGGCTCAAGGGCCAACTGCTCGACGGTGACACCCCCGGATTCCAGGTCCACCTGGGTGGCGGGCTGGCCTCGCAGGACCAGGAGTCGGGTGGGCTCGGGCGCACGGTCCGCGGCCTCCGCGTGCCGTCGGCAGAGCTGCCCAACTACGTCGAGCGCGTGATCCGCAAGTACATGGACACCGGTGCCGGCGGCGAGACCTTCGCCGAGTGGGCGCACCGGGTGGATGAGGAGGCCCTCGTATGACGGCTGTAGCTCTGGACCTGCTGCCCCGCAGCACGGTCCTCACCCCCGGCCCCGGCCGGAAGCGCACCACCTCCGAGCTCAAGGCGATCGCCGAGGAGGCCGGCCGTCGCTTCGACGACCGCGGCCTCTACGGCAACCACTCCGAGATCGACCCCGCCGAGGTCCTGGCCTGGGCGGGCGAGACCTTCGGTGACGCGCTCGCGGTGGCCTGCTCCATGGCCAACACGGTCGTGCCGGAGATGACCGCACCCCACGCCCCCGGCGTGGACGTGCTGTTCCTCGACACGAGCTACCACTTCTCCGAGACCGTCGGCGTCCGCGACGCGCTCGCGGCCACGCCCGGCCTCAACGTGGTGGACGTCCGCAGCCCGGCGACCCGCGAAGAGCACGAGGCCGCCCTCGGCCCGCGCCCCTTCGAGACCGACCCCGAGCTGTGCTGCCGCCTGCGCAAGGTGGAGCCGCTGGACGCCGCCCTGTCCGGCTACGAGGCCTGGATCACCGGCCTGCGCCGCGTGGACACCGACCACCGGGCCGGCGCGGCCATGGTCGAGTGGGACGAGAAGCACTCCATGGTCAAGATCAACCCGCTGGTCGCGTGGACCCTCGAGCGTGTCCACGACTACGCGGCCGAGCACGGCTGCCTGCTCAACCCGCTGCTCGACGACGGCTACCCGTCGATCGGCTGCGAGCCGTGCACCCGCCGTGTCGAGGCCGGAGCGGATCCCCGCTCGGGCCGCTGGGCGGGATCGTCCAAGACCGAGTGCGGCATCCACCTGTGACCAGTGCGCTCTCGGCGCCGCCCGCCGGCCCGGCACCGACGCCGGCGCTGGACGGGCTCCCGCTCACCGTCGGCCTCGCCGGTCGCGAGGTGCTGCTCGTCGGTGCCGGGCCCGTCTCGGCCCGCCGGGCGGAGACCTTCCTCGAGGCCGGCGCGGTCCTGCGCGTGGTGGCCCCGCGCGTCGACCCGGCCATGGCCGACCTCGCGGAGCGGGCATCCGACCACCTCGTCGTCGTCACCAGGTCGTTCACCCCATCCGACCTCGACAGTCCCTGGATGGTGCACGTCGCCACCGGCGACCCCCTTGTCGACGCGGAGATCGCCGCCCTGTGCGAGCAGCGCCGCATCTGGTGTGTCACCGCGGGGGACGCCGGGCTCGGCTCGGCGCGGGTACCCGCGCGGACGGCCGTCGCGACGCCCGCCGGCCTCGTGCGCATCGCGGTCGACTCCGGCGACCCCCGGCGGTCGGTGCGCGTGGGACGCCACGTGGCGCGCTCGCTGGCCACCGCGCCGGCCGGCCTCCGCGCCCGGCGCCGCCCGGCCACCGGGTGGGTCGCGCTCGTGGGTGGCTCCGGCGACGGTGACCTGCTCACCGTGCGCGCCCGACGCCTCGTCCACGCCGCGGACGTCCTGGTCACCGACGGCGCGGCCGACGCCGCGCTGCTGACGGAACTCGACGACGACGTCGAGGTGCTCGAGACCGGACCCGGCCTGCCCGCCGCCCGCGTCGCCGAACTGGTGGCGACGCGGTTCGCCGCGGGACACGGGGTCGTGCGGATCGCGGCGGCGGCCAGCCTGGCCGCGCGGGCCCGCGAACTCGACGCCGTCGGGGTGGAGTTCGAGGTCGTCCCCGGCGTGGTCTGAGCAGGGCAGTCCGGGCAGGGCGGCCGTCTACTCCCAGGCGGCGGTGAGGGCGTCGTCGATCCCGTCGCGCACCGCGCTTCGCACCTCGTCGATCGCCGGCGGGGCCCCCGGGTCCTCCCACACGATGGGCCGGCCCGCGGCCAGCACGGGGCGTCGCGGAGGTGTCCTGGCGTGCTCCCGCCCGTGGTAGACGATCCCGACCGGCAGGACCGCCACCCGGCCGCCCTCCTCGCGGACCCCGCGGACCATCTGGCCCACCCCCTTCTTGACCGAGTCGAGACGGAGCGTGCGGAGGTCGTCGGCCGAGGAGTTGGTCCCCTCGACGAACGTCAGGACCACGCCGCCCGCGGTGAGACGATCCACGCAGATACCGATGAGCCGGGCCGCCGCCGCGTCGTGCACCTCCCGAGCCGTGCCCTGGTAGTTCTTGGCCCGGAACACCGGGACCGTCCCCGTGTACTCGAACACCGGACGCAGCGGGCCCCGGAAGAGCGGGTCCTTGGTCAGGCCGGTGCCGCTCGACAGGAACCGGACCCGCTTGTCGAACACGCCCGAGGCCAGGACGAACGGGTCGTGCTTGGACGGGTGGTTGGCGGCGACGACGATCCCCACCCCGGCGTCGTGGAGACGGTCCAGCTCGGACACGGTCTCCGGCGCGATCCGCAGCTCGGGGGCATAAACGGCCCCGACGAGGGCCAGCAGCGGGTGGGTGAAGCCGTCGCGCCGCCGACCGGGGCCGTAGAAGTCGTACACGGCCTCCCAGTTGGCCACGGTCACCTCTGGCCGCGCACCCCGCCTGCCGCCTGCGTTCATCCCCCCAGTGTCGCCGAGCAGCTGCCGCCCCGCACCCGGATTGCGGCATGCTCGAAGGGTGAACGCTCCCGGGATGACGTCATGAGCCCCCGCCTCCTGCTGGTCGCCCACGGCACCCGGGCGGCGGCCGGCCGCCGCGTGCTGGGTCGGGTCCTGCTGGAAGCGCGTAAGCAGCTGGCCGGCGTGGACTGCCGACTCTCCTGGGTGGACGTCCAGTCACCCGGCCCGGGCCGGATCCTCACCGACGGCGCACCGACGGTCGTGGTCCCGGCCTTCCTTGCCCGCGGTTACCACGTCACCCACGACGTCGGGCAGGCCTGCCGCGACGCCCCCGGCCCGGTCGTCCAGACGCCGCACCTCGGTGCGGAACCGGAGGTCGTGCGGGCATTGATGCAGCGGCTCGCCGAGGCCGGCGCGGTGGGCGCGTTCGGCGCGGACGCCGTGGTCCTGGGCGCGGCGGGGAGTAAGAACGCGTCGTCGATCGCGGAGACGAGGGCGCTCGCCGACAGGCTCTCCGACCTCATGGGCGTGCCGGTGACCTCGGGTTTCGCCTCCGCGGCGGTCCCGACCGTCGCCGAGGCGGTCGAACAGTTCCGCACCGGGGGGCGACGTCGGGTGGCGGTCGCGACCCACCTTCTCGCCCCCGGTTTCTTCGCCGATCGAATGGCCGCGGCAGGCGGGGATATCGTCTCTCCGCCACTCGGCGCACACCCGGAGATCGTCGATCTCATCGTGCGGAGATATCGCGAGAATTCCGACTCTTTCGGCCACTGAACAACTGTGGAATGTCCCCGAAAAGTTCAGCACTGAAAACATTGTCGAGAAGCGTTATCCAAAACATACGTGTGCGTATGTCGACTTCCCTGTGCATAATGTCTTCATATAGAGAACAGAGTCGGCCAAGGGAGAAGAACACATGGCACAGCAGTTCCAGGTGCAGTACATCGACGACCTCGACGGAACGGATCTCGGCAGCGACGCCAATACGATCACGTTCGCATTTGACGGTAAGGAATACACGATCGACCTCAGCGACGAGAATGCTGAGAAATTCCGCGAGGTAATGGCTCCGTACGTGGAGAACGGCCATCGTGTCTCGTCCAGTGGCAAGGCCAAGCCTGCACGCCGGGCCGCGGCCAAGTCGTCGTCGTCGGGCGATACCAAGGCGATTCGCGAATGGGCCCGCAGCAACGGTTACGAGGTCTCCGACCGCGGCCGAATTCCGTCCGACATCATGGACGCCTACGCCGCGGCCAACTGATACGGACACCGGTCTGTACGACCAACACACGGACGCGGACTAACCCTGTCGCCACTCGACGAGGCGGCGAGCTGGAATCGCGCACAAAGTAAGGCCCGTAGTCCCCGCGAGGGGCTGCGGGCCTTTCTTTTCGCACGCTGACCTTTTCGCACGCTGACCTTTTCGCACGCTGACCGCTCGGGGCCCGCCGACTCTCTCGAGTTGCCCGGCCCGGCGCCGAATTCCCTTGTCCTGGTTCAGCCGGGTCGTGCGTCTGGAACGGACCGAAGACGGCGCGCAGCCATGCGTGGATCGGAACACCGTCACAGCAGGTCGGACACCGTTGCCACGGCGTGCTCGGCGGCGCCGTTCCGGCGCAGGACGTGGGCGTGATGGCGGTGCCACGACGTCGGCATCACGGCGTCCGCCGCGACACGCCACGCCGCTATGACGCCGATGTCGTCGTCGTCGTCGTACCCTGCCGGGGTGACCCCTTCCTCGCCGCGCGCGGCCACCCGCGCCTCGACCCAGGCCGCGACCCGCGCCCCACACCACGCCCAGTACGACGAGGCGCTGCGCCGGGGGATCCTCGACGAGGCCACGCGACGGCTCCGGGACGCGGCGCCGGAGACGCTGGGACTGCGGCCGCTCGCCGCCTCCCAGGGCACCTCCACCACGGCGATCTACACGATGTTCGGCGGCAAGTCCGGCCTGCTCGCGGCCGTCGCGCACGAGGCCGACCGGCAACTGGCGGCCGCCCTGCGCGAGTCGCTGCGGCACGACAGCGTCGAGGGCGACATGCGGTCGCTGTGCCGCGCGTACCGGCGATGGGCACTGGAGAACCAGGGCCTGTACGGGCTGGTCGTGGGCGAGCCGGTGCGGTCGCCGCGAGCCGGGATCGCCGGGGCCGGGGACGGCAGGGGTGGGGACAGTGCCGTCGACGCGCTGTGGCGCGAACCGCTGCTCGAGGTGGTCGACGCGGCCGTCGACGAGGGCGTGTTCCGGTCGGCCGACGTGCACGAGACCGCCACCGCGATCTGGGCGTCGCTGCACGGGGTCGTGTCGCTGGAGCTGAGTGTGTGGCGGTCCTCGCCCAGCGCCGAGCAGTACTTCGAGACGCAGCTCGCGGCGATCCTGCGGTCGTGGGCGGCGGGGTCGGCGGGCGGCTCGGCCGGGTTCGGCGCGTACGCCGGCGCCACCGGCACGGACGGGGTGGCCCGATGAGCGAACGCGCCTTCTTCACCCTGGACGACAGCGGGGCGTACCTGCCCACCCGGTACGCCCGCAGCGCCTGGTCGGACAGTATGGTCAACGGCCCGGCCGTCGTGGTGGCGGCCGCCCGGTCGCTCGAGCACGAGTTCGGTGCCGAGGAGTTCCAACCCGCCCGCCTCACGGTGGACCTGTTCGCGCCGGTGCGCAACGAACCCCTGGTCGTGCAGACCGAGGAGATCCGCAGCGGAAACCGCATCCGCGTGGCCGACGCGCGGCTGATCCAGGGGGGCAAGGCCGTCGCCCGCGCCACGTTCGTCCAGCTGCGACGCGGTGAACAGCCACCGGGAACGGTGTGGGTGTCCGGCCGGGAGCTCGCGGCGCCGGCCGACGCGGATCCGGGGGAGACCGGGCCGGGGACCAACGTGTTCTTCGGCAGCGGCGAGCCCGGCCCGTCGTGGGACCGCGACATGGGCGTGCACCAGAACGACCAGCGGAAGCGCTTCTGGATCCACCCGCTGGACGTGGTGGAGGGCGAGCCAGCCTCCCCGTTCCAGCGGGCCGTGATCGTGTCCGAGTCCACGAGCCTCATGACGCACTGGGGCGACGAGGGGATCGGCTTCATCAACGCCGACCTCACCGTGGCGCTGGCCCGGCTGCCCCGGTCGGGGGACATCGGGATCGAGGCCGACGAGCACGTCAGCGCGGACGGCGTGGCGGTGGGCACCGCCTCGCTGTTCGACCGCGACGGAATGTTCGGCACCGGCACCGTGGTGGCGGTGTCGAACGCGGGGCGACAGATCGACTTCACCCGCCGCCGGGCGGACGGCAACGACCGCCCCGGGTCCGACGAGGCGACCCGCGTATGACCTCCCGGCTCGCCTACTCCAGGATGCTCGACGCGCTCGAGGCGCAGGTCGGGCTGGTGCGGTACGCCCTGGCCGGGGACGGGCTCGGGACCGGTGCGGACGTCACCGCCCCGGTGGCCTCGTGCCCGGGCTGGTCCGTGCACGACCTGGTGGTCCACCTGGGCGCGGTCAACTGGTGGGGCGCCGCCACGGTCCGCGAGGCCACGCCCGACACCCGGACCGGGGGAAGGGGAGCGGTCATGGAGTCCGCGCCGCCGGTGACCGAGGGCGCCGCCGCGCTCGCCGACTGGTACTCCGGTCTCACCGCCGAGATGATGACGACGTTCACCGACACGGCCCCCGACGCCCTGGTCTGGACTTTCTCCGGCCCGGGCCGCGCCGACTTCTGGCCGCGGCGCCAGCTCCACGAGACCCTCGTCCACCGCTGGGACGTCGAGAACGCCCTGCACGGTGCCACCGCGACGACGCCCGTGCCGGAGGACGTCGCCGTCGACACGGTCGACGAGTTCTGTACCGTCATGCGCCCGCACATGGCCGCCCACGTCCCGCCGCTCGCGGTGACGATCCGCCTCCGCGGCGTCCCCCACGCCCCGGAGGGCCCGGCCGCGGTGGGCCTCGCCGCGGGCGCCGAGCCGGTCGGGGCGAGCGCCCTCGGCGCGCTGGAGTGGGAGCTGCCCGGTACGGACGGTGCGGGCCCCGACTCCACGGGCGCGGTCGAGGTGGCGGGGCCGCCGGAGACGCTCGCCTTGCTGCTGTGGGGCCGCGTCGGCGCCGACGCCGCGGGCCTGGAGATCATCGGTGATCGCAACGGCCTCGACGCCGCCCTGGAGGCCGGACTGTCCACGTGAGCGGACCGACGCAGTGAGGTTCCCCGCCGCGGTGGCGCTGGTCGCGCTCGGTGGCGCCGTGGGGACCTACGCGCGCGTCGTGGTGTCGCTGGTGGTCCCCGATCCGGCGCTGGTGGCGACCCTCGCCGTGAACCTGGTGGGCGCGTTCGCGCTCGGGTACCTGGCGACCCGGCTCGCCGACGGTGCTGACCGGGATGGTGCTCGCCCCGGCCGGGAACGACGACGAGGTGTGCGACTGCTGCTCGGGACCGGCTTTTGCGGGGGATTCACCACCTACTCCCTCATCGCCCTGCAGGCCGCGATGCTCATGGGCCGGGGCGATGTCCCCGTGGCCGTCCTCTACGGCGCCACCACGCTGGCGCTGGGCGCGGTGGCGACGATGCTCGGGATCGTCCTGGCGTCCCGGGGGCGACCAGACCGGGCGCGGGCGACCTCGTGAACATCACCGTGGTGCCCATGACGTGGGATGACGCCGCCCTGGCCGGGTGGCTCGCGCTGGGAGGGGGCGCCGGCGCGGCACTGCGGTACGTGCTGGACGTGGCGGTGTCGTCGCGCTGGCGGCGCCCGTTCCCGCTGGCGACGTCCCTCATCAACGTGTCGGGTTCACTGGCCCTCGGCCTGCTCGTGGGGTGGTTCTACGCCGGCGCGGCGAAGCCGGGGTGGTCACTGGCCGTCTCCGTGATCGGCACAGGTCTCCTCGGCGGGTACACGACGTTCTCCACCGCGAGCTACGACACGCTCCGCCTCGGCCGGGAGGGGCGGGTCGTCATGGCGCTGGCCTACGCGGTGGGCACGATGGCCGCGACGATCGCCGCGGCCGCGTCGGGCTTGTGGCTGGGCGAGTGGTGGGCCACTGTGTAGTGATGGGCACGGTGTAGTGATGGGGCATCGGATGTTCGTCGCGGTCGCGCCGCCCGACGAGGTTCGCGAGGAACTGGAACGGTTCCTCGAACCGCGGCCGGGTCTGGCGTGGACCAACCCCGCCCAGTGGCACCTCACCCTGACGTTCTGTCCCGACGTCGACGACTGGCGCCTCGACGAGCTGACGGAGCGTGTGGAGGCGGTCGCCCGGAAGCACGAGCCGTTCACGCTACGCCTGGCCGGCGCGGGGGCGTTCCCGTCCGTCGAGCGGGCCAAGGTGTTGTGGGCGGGGATCGACCAGCCCGAGGGGCGGCCGCTCCACGCGCTCGCCGCGGGCGCCCGTTCGGCCGTCAACGCGGCGGGCTGCGCCCCGGACGGCGCCCGGTTCCGTCCCCACCTCACGCTCGCCCGGCTCGGCGGCCGTGACGATGCGACCGCCTGGCTGCGGGTGCTCGACACCTTCACGAGCAGCCGGTGGGAGGTCTCCGAGATCGCACTCGTCGACTCGTTCCTCGGCGAGGGGCCGCGGGGCCGGGCCCGCCACGAGGTCGTCGCCCGATTGCCGCTGGGTGCGGGCGAGCGACGCTGGTGGGACCCGCCCGTGGGGTGAATCGGGCAGCCGGTCAGAGCATCGCGCACTGGCCTTCGCGCCCGCCGCCGACCTGGTTCGCGCCACCTGTCGGGGTCTGGGCGTTGGCCTCGCACTCGAGATCGCCGCCGATCGTGTTGCCCTCGAACCGCTGCGAATCGGTGTTCTCCTCCGACTCCAGGTCGCCACCGATGCGGACGTTCTCCACGATCGCCTCGCCACCGCGGTCCAGCTCGATCGACCCGGCTACCTCGCCGCCGGATACCAGGACGAAGGCGTGCCCCTCGGCCTCGATGTCCCCGGTGACGCGGATGGTGGTCGCCTCGAGTCGACCGCCGCCGAGGACGTCGATGTCGCCGGTGATGGTGAGGTCGGACAGTACGCACGTCTGCCCGTCGCGGACGGTGACATCGCCGGTGACGTCCTGCCCGGAGACTTCGGTGTCGCAGTTGGCGCGGTCGAAGTCGGTGGCCTGGTCCCGGCGGTCGCCGGCGGGTTGCTCGGTGGCCGGGGAGCTGACCTCGACGGGGGCACTGACCGTGGCCGTGACGGTCTCGGGCGCCTGCGCGTCCTCGGTGCCGTTCGAGCAGCCGGCGGCGGCGAGCAGTGCCGCGGCGGGCAGGGCGAGCAGGGCGCGGCGCCGGTCGGCGGTCGCTGTAGTGACGGGTGCTGTGGTGACGGGCGCGGCATGGACGGACATCGCGGACGACCTCTTCCCTCGGGGTGGTTCGACTCCACCGTAGGCCCGGCGGCGGACTCGGGTGGGCCCCGCGACGGCTACCGTATGGCGCGTGGAACTCATCGGGACCGTCGATCCGGCTCACCCTCTCGTCGTCGTCGCGCTGGAGCAGGAGGCACGGCACTTCGTCACCGACTTCCCAGTGCTCGTCACCGGCGTCGGCAAGGTGCGCGCGGCCGTGGCCGTCGCGCACGCGCTCGGTGGCGGGGCACGGCCGCGTGAGCTGGTCAACGTGGGCACCGCGGGCGGGTTGCACCCGGGCATGGAGGGCACGCACGAGATCGCGACCGTGTTCCAGCACGACTTCGACGACCCCGCCCTGCACGCCGTCACCGGCCGGCACGACGGCCCGCCGCTGGCGCTGTCCGCCCTGCGTGCGGTGACCCCCGAGCACGCCGCCGCGCCGTCGGGGCCCGGGGGATCGGCAGCGCCATTGCTCGCGACCGGCGACAGTTTCGTCGCGGGCGGCCCGGTGCGGGACCGCCTGGCCGGGATCGCCGACCTGGTGGACATGGAGGGGTATGCGGTGGCCGCGGCGGGCGCGATGGTGGGCGTGCCCACGCGGCTGGTCAAGCACGTCTCGGATGCCGCCGACGAGTCCGCGGGCACCACGTGGGTCGAGGGCGTCGACGCCTGCGCGCGGATCCTGGCGCAGTGGGTGGGTTACAGGTTGGGGTGAATGATCGAACGTGATCGAACCCTTGTGCTAGTGCGCCGGCGCGGGTATTGTCGAATGTAGGTTCGATGTCGATGTCGGTGGCGGAGGGGGTGGAATGGTGACGACGACGAGTGCGCTGTTCGCCGTACCCGAGCCCCTCGGCATGGTCGACATGGAGGCCGTCAGCGAGGCGGCCCGTGCCGCGACGCTGGCGCAGAACCGCGCCGGGGCCACACGGCTGGAGGCGGCACATGTCCTGGTCGAACAGTTCGCCCGGGCCGAGCAGGCACAGGCGGAGCAGGCCGACGAGGCCGGCGCCGGTTCGCGCCGACCCGCGTACGCCCGGCTGGATCCGGAGGCGCGGGCCCGCGATCACCTCGTGGCGGCGTGCCAGCTCACGTGTTGGCACGCCGCGCGGTTGGTGACGGCCGGGACGCAGATCCACC
>NZ_JALJRF010000022.1:0-61037 GCF_024519835.1 Dietzia sp. Die43
GCTCCTTTCGGGTTCGGGGTGAGTGGCCTTGTGGCCTGCTCTGCTTCTAGTGTACACGCATCATGCGTGTATGGTACGTCTATGGCGCGTTAATGTGCTCTCACCTGCGGGTTTTTCGCGCCACCGCCTCGGCTGTGCCGTTCGCGCATGGCCCCCCTTTCCCTGACACCTGCCGATCTGGTGTGTAGCGAACGGAGTCAAGGAAGGGCACCCGGGCGGCGGTGAAGAATCTGCCCCGAAATAAGCGCAGCGCGGGGCAGATTGTTTGCCGACGACCGGGCGGCGGCGAAGCCGACGCCGACCTTGACACCGGTAGTGGAGCACCAAGACTCGCAGTGGCAGGGAAAGAGGGCTGACCACCGACTACCTGTGGTGGAAGGTCTTGCCCCCGCCCGTCGGGTGGGGCTTGCTAAGCCAGCCGCAGAACGTCTGACCGTGCAATCGAGTTCGCGCGTTGTGACTCGAGCTGCAGGCGGCGAGGGTCGGCCATGAATGTTTTGAGGGCGTTGGCGCTTGGGAAGTCGATTCGTTGAATCTCGATCGGATCGGTAGTTGCTTGGCGTTCGACTTGATCGCGCGAACAGAGTCTTCCGCCGTGATCGGCGATAAGCGGAAGGACTTCGTCCTCGTAGAGGCGAAGGGCGTCCTCCCGGCCGGGGTACGGCCACAGCAGAACGCAGAGCCTGACAGTCACGGACCAATACTATGCGTGTGCTGCGTTTTCACGCCAGGGCCATTTGGCATCGCGCGACGGAAGCCCCCGTGGTGGATCTCGACCCGGTTGCCGCGTTGGGGGCTACGTCGCGGGAGTCACCAGGCGGTGTTGCACGCGGGAGCTGGCCCCAGTCGACTCGCGGCGGTGCGGAAGATAGTGCTCTTAGTGGGTGAGGGTGCGGGTTGCTCGGAGGGTGGCGAGGAGGTCGGTGCGTCCGGTTGGGGTGATGCGGGGTGCGATGACGGCGTGGGGTTCGTCGCCGAGGGCGATGAGATGAGCGTGATGTTGGCCGGTGTTGGCGGCGTGGATGTCGATGGTGGTGGCTGCGGCGTGGTGTGCGGCGAGGTCGAGGGCTTCGGCGTGGCTGCCGGTGGTGGCCAGGGTGTCCTGGTGGAGGAGTTGGCCGGTGGGGGTGGTCGTGGTGATGGTGACGATGTGCATGGGTCTACCTCTTGTAGGTGGTGCGGCCGCCGGCGCGGAAGGGGCTGGTGTCGGAGTGGTAGGGCTTGCCGTCGTTGTATTCGGCGTCGAGGCGGTCGAGCAGCTCCTCGAAGGCGCGGACGGTGAAGGCGACGGCGCTGGGCAGGTCCTCGTCCTTGTCGAGGGCTTCGCAGGTGCCCCAGATGCGTTCGACCAGGTCGGCTGGCAGGCGCATGTTCCAGTTGCGGTATTCGGGGGCGTCGGCCGGCCGTGGGGTGCCCTCCCCTGCTGCGGCTTGGGCGACGAGGCTGTCGGTGGTCTTGCGCTTGCGGACGGGCGGTGTGGCGGCCATGGGTTCAGGTCCTTTCGGCGGTCAGGGTGGTGAGCAGCTCGTGGAAGCTGTCGCGGACGGTGACGGCGGCGATGTCGCGGAGCTCGTCGAGTCCTTGACCGTTGGCGGCGGCTTCGGCGATGAAGGCGCGGCGTGGGATGTCGTGGGGGTGGACGGTGTAGCCGGATTGGGTGGCCCAGTCGCGGATCTCGGTGGCGACGCGGCCGTGGGTGGCGGTGCGGGTGGTGTCGCGCAGGTTGATGAGGATGTCGGGGTCGGGCAGGGGCCGGCTGGGGCGGAGGTCTTCGTTGATCTCGTCGACGAGCTCGCCGGTGTCGCTGATGCCGTTGAAGGAGTCGTTTTCGGGTTCGGTGACCAGGAGGACCCGGTCGGCTGAGTAGAGGGCGTTGATGGTTCCCAGGGACAGGCCGCGGTCGCAGTCGATGATGACGAGGTCGTAGTTGTCGCGGACGGTGTCGAGGGCTTTGTGTAGGACTTTTCCGGGGGCCACTCCCCCGAGCGCCTGCAGGGCTGCGGCGAGTTTGCCGCGGCCGGAGGGGACGATGTCCAGGCCGGGGCGGCGGGTGGTGTGGGTGGCGCCGGCGAGGGTGACGCCTGGGGTGCGGGCGTAGATGTCGGCGAGGGTGTGTCCGTCGGGGTCGCGGTTTCCGAGGATGCGCAGGGCTACTCCCCCTTGGGCGTCGTGGTCGATGACTAGGACGCGCTTGCCGCCTGCGACGGCGGTGTGGGCGAGCATGAGGGCGGTGGTGGTCTTGCCGACGCCGCCCTTGTGGTTGGCGATCGCGATGACCGTGGTCATTGGTGCTTTCCCTTCGTTATGCGTGCATGGTGCGAGTATATCGGCGCATGGTGCGGGTATGTCGCACGTGTGATGCTTGGGTGCGGGGCGTGTCGTGGGTGATGTGCGGGATGGGTGGCCGGCGGTCGGGCGTGGTGCTTAGCGGAGCGGCGCCACGCCCGACCGCCCCGCCGGCCTAGCCGGCGGCCTCCTCGTCCTGGTCTTCGTCGGTGAGGGCGTCGGCGATGAGGTGGACGGCCTCCTGGACCCGGACGGCGGTGGCCTTGATGGTGTCGGCCTGTCCCCCGCTCCAGCTGGCGAGGTAGCCGACGCTGTAATCGCTCGTGTCGAGGTCGTGCAGTGCGGCCACGACGTAGGCGACGGATTCGGCCTCGAGTTCGCGGGTGGCCTGGTCGGGCTCGTTGGTGAGCTTGCCCTCTTCGTCGGTGTGCAAGATCGCGTGCGCGGCCTCGTGGATGGCAGTCTTGGCGGCGTGGGCGTCGGACAGGTCCGCGTCTACGACGATGCGGCGGGTTCCGTCGACGGTGCAGTAGCCGTTGGACTCGCCGGGGATCTGCTCGCGGGTGACGGTCCAGCCCTGGCCGGTCATCCACTCGCTGATGCGCTCGTAGAGGGCGGCGTGGTCGTCGCCCTGGAGCTGGGCGACGGGGGCGGTGAGCTGCTCGACTCCCTCGATGGGGTCGGTCTGGGAGATGTCGAACACGCTGACCACGGGCGGTGGGCACTTAATGGCCTTGCGGGTGGTCTCTCCGGTGGCCTCGTCGGTCTCGGAGACGAGGCGGAACGGCTTGCCGAAGATCCGGATCCCCTTCTCACCTTTGCGGACCTGGCGGCCCTTGGCCTGCCACGCCTTGAATCCGGCGACCTGGGTCGCGTGCGGACACTGCACCTGGATCAGCATCGTGTTGTTGAAGCTGTAGCGGTGGAACGATCCGAGGAAGTCCAGCCACCTGAGCCACTGGCCGGACTGCATGAGGGCGTCGACGGCGGCGGACAGCTCGTCGTGCATCTGCTCGACCTTCTCGGCGCGGGCCGCGCGGGCGGCCTCTTTCTGCTGCGGGGTGTAGGTCTTGCGGGCCATGGCTGGCTCCTTTCGGGTGCGAGGTGAGCGGGTGGTCCCGGCTCTGTCTTCTATTGTACACGCATCATGCGTGCATGGTACGTCTATGGTGCGTTAATGTGCTCTCACCTGCTGCGGGTCCGCCGGGCCCGGCCCGCCGATTGGCGGGCCGGGGACTATGGCTAGAGGTGCAGCTGGTCGGTGCACCCGGTGCAGCGGCTGCCGCTCTGGCCGGAGGTGATGACCTCGGCGCAGTTGGTGCAGCGGCGGGCGGGGTGGACGAACGCGGCGCGGCCGTTCTCGTAGTGCCACAGCACTTCGGTGCCGTCGGGATTGGTCACGAGCCGGATTTCGGCCGCGATAGTGCGGCCCTCGTCCGGGACCTCGAGATCGAAGGTCTCGAGCAGGGTGCCTGGCTTGGTCATGGTGGTCCTTTCGGGTGCGGGGTGAGCGGGTGTTCCCGGCTCTGTTTTCTATTGTACACGCGTCATGCGTGTATGGTACGTCTATGGTGCGTTAATGTGCTCTCACCTGCGGGTTGTTCGCGCCACCGCCTCGGCTGTGCCATTCGCGCAGTGTCCCCCTTTCCCTGACACCTGCCGATTTTCGTGCGCAGCGAACGGGGTCAAGAGAGGGCACCCGGACTGCTGCGACGAATCCGCCCCGAAATAAGCGCAGCGCGGGGCGGATTGGTCGTGGCCGGCCGGGCGACGGCGAAGCCGGCGCCGACCTTGACCCCGGAAGTGGAGCACGCACAATCGCGGTGGCAGGGAAAGAGGGCCGCCCACCAGTGCCCACCCAGAGGCCGGGCCACCGTCGCTTGGACGGTAGCCCGGCATCGGGAGGGGTCTTACAGCTCGTCGGTGTCGACGTGGTCGCCGCAGGCGCGGCGCTCGACGGGGGACAGGGCGTAGCCCTGGTCCTCGATGAACCGGAGGTAGGCCACAGTGCGGCGGTCGATGTGTCGCCAGGAGCCCTTGTGGGTGTTGACCTCGTGGGCGATCAGGCACATGGCCAGGCTGGTCATGGTGGCTTTAGCTGTGGTCATCGCCTCGGTGTCCGGGACCGTCAGGTAGGTCTCGCGCTCGCCTCGCAGTCGGTCCGCGGAGAGCAGGTGCGGGCTGGTGGTAATGGTGGCGGCGACGAACGCGGCGCTGTTCTTCGGCGCGGCCTTGCGGGCGCAGAAGGTCTTGAGCCAGTCGCGGCGGACCTGCTCGGCGGCAAGCCACGCCTTGTTTGCGGCGATGACGTCGCGTCGTTCGGCCCGCTTCTGCTCGCGCTCTTCCTCAGTCGGTTCGCCCTGGGACGCGGTGCTCCACGGGGTTTTCCACCCTCGGGCGGCGAGGTCGTCGCAGTACCAGCGGGCCTGGACTACCAGCGCTTCGTGGACCTGGCTCCGGATGATCGCGTCCTCGGGCCGGTCCTCCTCGTCGTCCTCGTAGATCTCGTACGGGTCGACCGGCTCCCCGGTGGCCGTGAGGACGGTGGTGAAGTCGGCATCAAGCCGGACGGCGAGGTGGTCGCCAGGGTTGTCGGGGTCGATGGTGACCTTCTCACCGGTCTCGACGTCGACCAGCCTGTCGACCCACTCGCCCTTGGAGTCGTAGGCGGGCCAGCCCTCGAGGACGGGCACACCCTTGGCCTCCCACTGGGCGCGGGCCTCGGCCAGGGCGGCGGCGATCTGCCGCTGCTGACGCAGGCGAGCGGCCTGGTGCTCGAACTGGCCGGTGGCGGCGGCACGGACGAGGCTGTCGACGGCGCGGTCATCGTCGGCGAACTCGGCAACGACGGCGGCTTGGGTGATGGTCAGGTCGTAGCGGTCGAGAGTGTCGGTGTCGGGCATGGTGGTGGCCGCGTCGACGGTGGAGCGGTCGACGCGCAGGCGCTTGCTGATCTGGGCGGGGGAGATGCCAAAGGCGGCGAGCTGGGCGATGGTCTCGGCCTGCTCGCGGGTGGTGAGGTTCTGTCGCTGCTGGTTCTCGTCCCACTGGGCCGCGATCAGGTCAGTCTTGCCGTCTAGGTCGTCTGCCGGGGCAGAGGTGACGATGACGGGGACCTGGTCGAGTTCGGCAGCCACGGCGGCGAGGGTGCGGCGGTGGCCGTGCCTGACGACCAGGTCGTTGTTGTCGTCGCGGTAGGCGTTGATCGGCTCAAGGAGGCCGTGTTCGCGGACGCTGGCGACCAGGTCGTCGGAGGCTTTGGCGTCGCGGATGTTCGAGACGAGGGTCAGCTCGGAGGGGCTGACGTGGATGAGGTTCATCGTGGTGTCCACGGTGGTCCTTTCGGGTACGGGGTGAGCGGCCTTGTGGCTGCTCTGCTTCTAGTATACACGCGCCATGCGTGTATGGTACGTCTGAGGTGCGTTAATGTGCTTTCACCTGCGGTTATGGCGCTGGGGCGTAGACGATGTGGGGGACTCCTTGGTGGGTGTAGTAGCCCTCGGTGTAGGTGCCGGTGTCGGAGGGTTCGTCGTGTCCGATCGCCCACACTTGGGCGGCGAGGTCTGCGGCGTCGAGCTCGCCGTCGGGTGAGTGGTGGGGGGTGACGATTCCGCTTCGGGGGCCGATGGTGACGCGGCGGGCGCGGTGGTCTCCGGCACGGGCGAGGTTGACGGTGTCGCGCATGAGTTCGCGCAGGTTGGTCGAGCGCAGTGGTTCGGCGGTGGTCATGCGGCCAGAGTGGCACGGTTCGTGGGCGTCGGCGGCTTCGGTGGACACCTGGGCGCGGGTGTTGTGGGGGAGGGGTGGGGTGTGAAATGCGCTGGAGGGGGTCGCCAGGCGGGCGACCCCCTCCAGCGGCCGGTTAGGGCATCAGGACGTCGAAGTGGGTGAGGCGGACGCCGTTCTTGCCGTTGCTGGTGAACCGTGCGGAGATCGCGCGGGCGCGGGGGCCGATGGTGAGGACTGCGGCGACGTAGTGCACGGCCATATGCGGCGTAACCTGAACGGTATCGACCCGGGGTTCGATGAGGGTTGCGCGGTCGGTGTCGTTGGTGCGGGCCTGGCGGGCGACTGCGGCGCGGTTGATCGCTGCGGCTCCTGCCTCGGTGGCGATCTGGTCGAGGTTGGTTACGCGGCTGCGCTGGCGGTTGTAGACGGCGACGGCGACGTTGATGGCGCGGTCGATCTCGCGGCGGACGCGAGCGTCGACGGTGACGGGGCGCTCGGCGGGTGCGCCGTGGTTGCGGTCGACCTGCTGGGCGATGTCCTGGTGGGCGGTGGCCTCGATCTGCTCGGTGAGCCAGTCACTGGCCACGAGCGGGGTGACGCCGTAGTGGCGCATCTCGGCGTAGGCGGCGGCGATCCCCTCGGCGCCGGGGACGGTGAACGTGGGCGACGTGAGCATGGTCGCTCCTTTCGGGTTCGGGGTGAGTGGCCTTGTGGCCTGCTCTGCTTCTAGTGTACACGCATCATGCGTGTATGGTACGTCTATGGCGCGTTAATGTGCTCTCACCTGCGGGTTTTTCGCGCCACCGCCTCGGCTGTGCCGTTCGCGCAGGGCCCCCCTTTCCCTGACACCTGCCGATCGTGTGGGCCGCGAACCGGAGTCAAGAGAGGGCACCCGGACGGACGCGGGGAATCTGCGGCGAAATAAGCGAGCGCAGCGAGCGCGTCGCAGATTGGTCGTGGCCGGCCGGGCGACGGCGAAGCCGGCGCCGACCTTGACGCAGGGAGCGGAACACAAAGACTCGCAGTGGCAGGGAAAGAGGGCCACCCACCGGTTCGCCCCACCACCGGGCAGTGCCGGCGTCCACGGCCAGGGATCTACGCCTCGGGAGTCTGCGGGCGGTGTTGCACGCGGGAGCTGGCCCCAGTCGACCCGCGGCGGCCGGGCAGATAGTGCTCTTAGGTGGTGACGGGCAGTGCTTCGGATCGGATGCTGATGCCGATGTTGCGGGCTTTGGCGCCGCTGAGTTGGGGGTGGTTCCGGCCGTGGCTGTCGGTGTAGATGGTGGCGGCCAGGTCGTGTTCGTCGGCGTCGATGATGACGTCGTCGCCGATGGTGAGGCTGGTGTGGGCGTTCTCGGCGAGTTGTTTGCGCAGCTCGACGTCGTAGACGACCTCGCCGGTGAAGGTGCGGGCGGTGGGGTTGTAGGCGCGGTGTCGCACTTTGATGGTGAGCACGCTGCTGCCGGATTTGAGCTGGTTGAGGGCGCCGATTTCGATGACGTTGCCGTCGATGACCATGGCTGGTCCTTTCGAGTGTGGGGTGACTGTTCGTCTGCGACTCAGCTTAGCTGGGCCCGTACCTGGTGGTGATTGTCCTGATGTGTTCGGGCCGGTAGCCGCACCACTGGAGTTCTGGGGTGATGACGACTGGCAGGGCGGTCACCCAGTCCTGCTCGGTGAGTCCCTCGAGTGCGTCCGGGTCTTCGTCGATGTCCACGTACAAGAACGCAACACCGGCTTGATCCAGGAGCTTTTTGGTCCTTATGCACGGCGGACAGGACTCGCGTCCGTAGAGCGTGACGAGCAAGCCGGTCATGGCTGGGACAGCACCCCCAACGTAGTCGTAGTGCGGCCCTCGGACAGTTCAGGAGAGGCCGTGTGCATGGGGCAAGAGTACGACCGCTCGGAGTCAGTGGACGCTGGTGACATCACGGTGGGGGAGCAGACCGAGGGGCGTGGCTAGGCCGGCGCTCTCGCGCTGGCGTCGCGGCGGTCGGGCCCACCGGAGGGGAGTGGCGACCGCGGGGGGCTGCTCGACGAGGAGGACGAGGAGGGGTGCGGTGCCGCGGAGCAGGGTGTGGGCGAGGGCGCTGCCCGCGAGCCTCAGCGTGAGTGAGACGTGCGCGAAGAGCGTGGAGCCCGCGGAGAGTCCGCGCTGTCTCTGCGTGGCTCTCGGCGTGCCAGCAGGCGCGCTCACCGCAGATGCGGGCGGCCAGCTCCTGGGCCCTCGTCAGCGCACCTGTACGACGGGACGCGGCGTCCAGGTCCAGAGTGGAGGCGGCGGACCAGAGCGTTCCGCGGCCGGTGCCCACCCGGGTAGCGAGCCCGGCGTCCTCGAGCTGCCGGAGGAGGTGGAGGACCCCGTGGGTGGCGTCCCCGGGAGGGAGGCCCAGGAGAGCAGCGAGTTGGCGGGTGGGGGAGGCGGGGTGGCGTAGCAGGGTGAGGAGGGTGCGCCGGCTGGTGTGGCGGAGGAGTCCCCAGAGGGGGTGCTGCAAGGGCACCGCAGGGCTTGTGACGTCATGGTCGGTTTCCCCCCGGTAAGTGGTCGCGGGGACCGCGAGGTCATACCGGGTGGCTTCCCGCGGGGTGGTGGAGCTCCACGGGTGGCTCACGACAAGCAGCCCTCGCTTAGCCAGGGCCGCGAGCCTGTCGGACGCTGCGCCGTCGGACAGGTGGAGTGCGAGCTGCAGATCTCGGCGAGCGATCGGCCGGCTCGCCAGTCCGTACCCGTCGCTGAACCGGTCGATGACCACGGCGGCAGCTGCCTGGAGGTCGGCATCACCCCACCAGCGGATCTCCTCGCGTGCTGCGTCGAGGGTGCGGCGGTCTGACTCGGGGATCTCAGGGCGGAATGCTCGCGCACGCCGAGCGATCGAAGCCCAGTGCTGCCGACAGGCGGACCAGTCAGAAGTCCGGTCGTCCCGGCGGGACACCTCGTCACGTTGACGAAACTTCCCGAAAGCAGCAGTGCGCTGGTACCACCACAGCGCGGCGGTCGCCGAGCGGATGCCGTGACGCCAAAGAACCCACGCGGCGTCCGTGGCGGCCGCGGACCGGTCGCGGCGGGTGTCGTCGTTGAGGATCGCCCAATCCTCGGGCGTGAACTGTGCGCGCCGGCGCCACGCTCGAGGTGCTTCGGTCACCAGGCGCGTGCCGTCGTCAACCGGCAACGGCAGGGGAATGGCTGAGGGAGCCGGCTGTCGACGACGCAGCCGCTGTGGCGCGGATCCCCGCGCGTCGCGAGGAAGCGATGCCTGGACAGATCGGATTACCGTGCGAACGTCAGTCGCTTTCCCGGTCTCGAGGTCGACGAGCTGCGCGGGACGCCCCTCGGGTTTGAGGCTTACGCTGCCCGGCAGTCGAATGGCCTTGCCCTCACGGTGGTCGATCGCCGCGGCCGGCAGCCGATGGTGCTCACGGATGAGAGCGACACGTCGCAAGAGCTCGTCGCGGCCGTGCCTGGTCGCCGGAATACACCAGAGGTGAAGACAGTCGTCGCGCCCGGAGGCGACCGCGGCGACGACCACGGTCGCAGTATCCGCAGCCGCCTGACGAATCTCGGGGACTACCAGTTCGGCGCACTCGTCGATGTCGAGGGCGACCAGCTCTGGACGTGGCTGGGCGACGATGGCCCATGTTGCGGCTTCAGTGCCGAGGCGAGCGCGGCGCACGAGCTGGTCGGCGTTGCCGCTACCGACCTGGATCGCTTGGTTGTCGCCCTGGGTCGGAGCGAGAGCCCATGCGCGGACGGTTGAGTCCGCCAGGAGAGCTGCGAGCTCCGCGAGGGCCGCAGTATCGACGACGGTAATGGTGGTTGGAGGGTCTGGCTCAGTCGAGACGAGTTCCGGCGCGGCGGTGCTGGACACGTCCACAGGGTGTGAGCTACCCTCAGAACAGCTTCGCAAGCAGTTCTGCCTTTCAGGTGGGGCACCAAAAACCGGTTCGAGCTGGTAACTCTTTCCGGTCACACTCTCAAGATCGCCCTTCGGTTGCCTCCGGGGGGCGATCGCTTTTGTGTGGGTGCGCTATGCAGTTGATCGTGTGCGCGTGTTCTATGCGCTAAGCGATGTCTGCGAGCGGCGGCTCCTCTAATTGGTGGCGTGGGAACAGGGCATCAGCGGGGGTCTCTCGGATCTCGTCAGTCCGGCCGACGTGAGCGGCCAGGACATCTGCGACGTACTGGGATACCGATGTGCCAGCGTCGGCAGCCCGACGCTGAACCTCATCGTGGACGTCGCGCGCGAGACGCGTACCGACGAGTCGTCGATCACCCTTGTGTGGCTGTGCCATGACCGCATTCCTACCGGTATCTGTAACTGTTATGGCGGACGACACGCCGCTGATGGCCATGGCGACACTATAAACCGGTGTCGGCGTTTCTCGCATACCCTGCTTGGGTGCGAATCTTCATTGACACTGACTGCGGCGTTGACGACGCTCTGGCCCTGGCCGTGCTGGTGAGCCGTCCCGAGGTCGAGATCATCGGCGTGACCACGACTTCGGGGAACACCTCAGCCGTGCAAGCGGCGAGGAATGTTGCCGACGTGCTCGCGGTGATGCGACACCATATACCGGTGATTGCCGGTCCTGTGCCGGGTCCCACCTTCACGCCCCGCCTGGTGCACGGCCCTGATGGGCTGGGCGGCCACGGTTCGAGGCCGGATCGACCGGGCGATCCGCACGCCGCGTCCAAGGCGATCCTCGAGTTCTGCGAATCGGCGGGGTCGGAGGATGTCCTGCTCTGTCTAGGTCCGATGACCAATCTAGCTGCGGCAAAGCCGCAATCGAGCCCGCGCATTGTTGCTGTCGGTGGCGCCGGCATCGTCGGAGAGTCGGACCCGGGACGAGATCCCAACTCGGAGGTAGACATTGCCGCGAGTACATGGGTCGTCGAGAATCTCGGCGTAGATTGGGTGACGATCAACGCTGGGGAGCACATATGGCTCAGAGAGTCGGAGTTCGGTTCGACCACGGCCAGCGGGCGCTTTCAGCGGTCGATTCACGAGGCCTACGGGTGGCATTGTGCGCAGAGGGCAGGGCGGCAAGTGTGGTCTCCGTCGGCTTACGACACGATTGCCGCTCTTGCTGCGGTGGGATCTGAGTTGGGGAAATGGGAGTGGGTGACCCCCACCTTCGTCGGCTCCTCAATGTGGGGAACGCCAGGGGGCGATCACCGGATGCTGACGGTTCCAGCCGATGAGTCCTGTGCTGGGGTCGTTCGGTCCGCCGTATCGAAAGCGCTGGCATGAACAGACGTGAGCTGTTCATGGCTCGTCGTCGAGCGCGGCGGGCACTGCGCGGCATTCGCTGCGCGCGGCCGTGGACTCGAGAGTCTTTGCTGGGGGAGATCTCTCGACAGCGGGGGAGACCCGTGACAGTCGAGCAGATGGAGGGAGCGCTGAGTACGGAGGCGTGCGGCCTGCTGGTCCAGTTCGACTCTGCGGACCACATCATTCTGGGTGCCGGCACACCGCAGTGGCACCAAGATGCCGTGACGGCCCACGAGATCGCCCACCTGCTCCTGGGACATCGGGGAGACCTCGCCACGCCGGACGCGGCCCACGGAATGGACGCGTACTTTCCGGATCTGGACTTGAGCGAGGTTCACCGCCTGCTTAAACGCGAGAACCACTCTTCGCTAGAGGAGTACGAAGCGGAGTTCCTCGGCACACTCATCCTTGCGCGTATGACCACCGGGATCGAGGTCGAGAGGCAGTTGCGCCAAGCCCAGGATACGTCTGGTGGGCGGGAGCTATGGCGCGCCTTTGGGGTGGATAACCATGCGTAACTTGCTGCCAGCCTGGCTCGATTTCACGCTACTTGCGATCACCTGGGCGGCGATCTTGTGGCGGGTGTACGCGGCACGCAGCGGTGGAGCTCCCCGGCGGCTAACCGAATCACTGGCCGCGGGGGCTGTGGCCCTGACATTGAAGGTGGGCCCGATCTACGACGTCGTTGAGCCGCTCCTTGGGGCAGCGATCCTGCGCGCACTAATTCATGGAGCGTGCCTCGTGGCGGTGGCTGGCGTGATCTTGCTCTGGTTTGCCACGCAGGGCGACGTCAAACACCCACGGCTGGTGCCTGTCCTCTACGCCATTAGCGGCGGGCTGACGGTGCTACTGGTCATCACTGCCGCTGTAGCCCCACGCGCTGGTGACCAAATGGAGTCTGCTCCAAGCGGCTGGGCGTTGTGGTACTTCGCCATCTTCTGTCTTCCCACGTTGGTCGGATTGGTTCTGCTGGTCAAACAGCTCATCGGCTCCTGGGGACTAAGCCGGTCGCGGCTAGTCGGCGCGGTGGTGACGCTGGTCTACGCCTTCCTGGTCATCGACAACTTCACCGTGTTTGTGGCCGTGGGGTTCAGCGCTCTTCGAGATGATCACAGTCTCCTAGACGGCCGCGGTGTACCAAACGGGGTCGTCTTCGCAGTTCTTCTGACAATTGGTGCCGTCATTTCGGCACTGGTGGCCAACCGTGGAGCGGAAGATAGCTGGGTCGATCCGATGACGGCTATGTGGCTGGACCTGAGAACGGCGTGCCCTGAGGTGGCTCTCAGTGATCCGTGGAGTCTGCGCGGCAAGGAGCAGCGCCTCCGAGCCATCGTGGAGAGCGTCGACGCTCTTGCTCATCTGGCGCCCCTGGTGAACGACCGTCATATGCGCGCAGCTCGCAAAGTAAGCGCCGAACCTCCGGCACTGATCCTCGCACTCGCAATTCAGGACGCGTCGATGCAGCGCGACAGGCGAACAGACCACCTCGGTGACGAGGGTCTGCTTGCCGTCGACGCCGTCGGCCAGGCGGGGGAGCTGTCGGTGCAGTGGCAGCGAGCCAAGCAACTACGACACACGGCGGGACACGGCAGCGAGAAGGGCTTTTCGCGTGGTGTCGACCGGTTTGCCCCGCAGTCGGACTGACCTTGCACCTGCATTCACCAGGTGCCTGAGCAGCTCCAGCTGCTCATGAATTTTCTCGTCCCCATCGCTGAGGTAGCGACCGGGGACCTTGAAGAACGCAGCGACAGCCTCGCATTGGGCTTCGGTGAGCACTGACTTCCCCGCGAGCACGTCTCCCAACAGCTCGGGAGTAACGCCAACCGTCGGTGGCGTGTGCGCAGCAATTTCCTCGACGGTGCGCATCCCACCAGAGGGATCACGCCATACACACATGAGTTGCTGAAGTCGGTCCGCTTGCGTCATGCGTCCTCCCCGCGATCACGTTTGGCGTCCGGCATCGCCAGCCATCTACGCAGCGCAGCGCCTTCGTCGAGTTCGGAGTCCGCACGCTCGGCCAGCAGCGGAGCTACTGCGTCAACGACAATATCGCTACCAAGTCCGTGGGTATTCGCGGCCAGTAACTCCGTGATGAACTGACCATACAGCGGGGCCACTGCCTGGGCGAGGTCCTCGATAGCCTCGACCAGGTCGGAATCCTGGGCGCGGTCACTGGAAAGCTGCTGTAACCGGAATGTGGCGGCGGTGAGAGCAGCGACCTCGCCGTGGGAGATCGTGACCCCCGACGGTGCAAACTGCACTTCCGCCGTCTCTCGGGGAGTGGGAGTGCCTCCTTCAAGAGTGCTCGCTGCGCTACCGATCGTCCACTCCAGCGACCGGTCAAGAGCGTCGAGGATCTCGGGGGTTATCACCTCGGTGTCTCCGCGTTCGATTCTCACCATGAGGGGCGCCCGCGGGCCGCCCCGGTCCCGGACTTGAATCAGGTTGAGCGAGAGCTCGGCGCGCCTCCTCCGTACCGCGTCGGCAAGTCGAGCTGTCATGTCCACAAGCCTAGGCCGGACACCTGTCAAGTTCTTTGTGGACAGGCCCAAAAGCAGTTAACCGCCCTGCCCGCCCTCACCTGCGGCAGCGATGACCTCGTCCGGGGTGATTCCCAGAGCATCAGCGAGATGGGGAACACTATGCGCCGCCAAGGGGCTGTCTCCACGCTCAATCGCCCCATAATGCGAGGTGGAAAGGCCAGCGCGTCGCGCGGCTTCACCTTGAGTCAAGGCTCGGAGCACACGCCAGTCAGCGAGAGTTCTGCCGGTATCGGGAATGTCGACCAGGTCGGCAACGGTAACGGTGCTCGAGAGCGCCGCACTCAACAGTTCTGCCAACCGACCCAACATATCCGCCTGAGGGATCTTCCGACCCCGCTCCCAAGCACGGACTGAGCCCGAACTCACCCCCAGTGCATCACCCAGCGCAGCCTGCGAAAGGCCCGCGCTGCGACGCAAATCGACAAGAACCTCGGGGGAGAAGGCATGGGCTGAGGCCCTTCCCATGTGCACTCCTCCGTCGCCGTCCTGATGTTTCCCCACGACTTTACGGTTCCGTCCTATAGTGACGTTGACATGCGCCCCGGAGGGGTTAGAGTGTCACTATAAAACGGCGACAGGGGTAGACCATGCACCAATCTCGGACCGCGCTCAGGGGAGCGCTCGTCGGAACCACCGCAGCGATTGTCGCGTTCGGAGGCGCCACTCTCGCCCTGGCCGGCACGCAGGCAGGTATCACCGAGGCCCAGAAGCCAGCGAAGGCGACGACGGCTCAGGCCGCGGTCGTGGAGGGTCAGGCGTCGACCACTCGGGCCACGACTCGTGCGACGCCTGCTCCCGCAGCAGCGCGGGCGAAGCCAGTGGCGCAGCAAGCCGGCATCTCCGCGGCCGTCGAGGTCAAGAAGGCGAAGAAGGAAGACAAGCCCGACCCTCGTCGAGAGCAAGCATCGGAGGCTGCCGCTCCGGAGGCTCCCGCGGTCCAGCAGGCGGTCGCGCCCGTGCAGCAGGCCCCAGCTCCGGTGCGTCAGGCGCCCGTGCAGCAGGCCCCAGCTCCGGTGCGTCAGGCACCCGTGCAGCAGGCCCCAGCTCCGGTGCGTCAGGCACCCCTGCAGCAGGCCCCGGCTCCCGTGCAGCAAGCCCCGGCTCCGGTGCGTCAGGCACCCGCTCCAGCTCCGGCGCCTGCTCCGGCGCCGGTCCAGCAGGCCCCGGCACCCGCACCGGGCCTCACGATCGACCTGGGAGGCCGCGGCGCGGTGACGCCTCAGGCCCCCATCGCCCCCAAGCAGCTCCACATCGGCTGACGGTCGCCCGACCGCCAGTGCTCACTCACACATCGAAGGAGAACCACCATGGATCCGATCTCGCTTCTCATCGCCGGAATGATCGCTAACACCGCCATCCCGGCCGCGGCCGCGTCTGCGGCACCCGCCGTGGCCGGTGCCGCCGCGGCGGTCGCCACCGCGCCCGCATGGGCAGTTCCCGCAGGAATCGTCGGTACCGGTGTCGCCGCCGGCGGAGGGTCGGCAGCGCTCGGCCTGGGCGGCGCGGTGGCGAGCAACCCCCATGCTGCAACGGGCGTCGAGAACGCGTTCCACGACGGCATGAACAACGCCAAGGACGCGGCCGCTGGGTCGATCAACGGCCTGGCCATCCCGGGCGTCCCGCCGATCCACTTCAACTGACCGCCACAGCCACCGAGGGCTTCGAGTGATCTAGGAGGGCAACGTGTCGAAAAAAAACAATGACGACGCGGACTCGCCGCTGCGGCCCGTCGATCCAGTAGGTGGGCCGGACGACGGGGCGGGGGAGCCCGACTGGATGGCTGCACTCGGTGTGGAAGCGGCCGCTGGCGAGGTGAAGCTGCCGCCGACGCCGGATCCGCCGCGTGCACCGGACGAGACCGAACCAGACCAGCCCTGGATGGGCCAGCTGGTGGGAGCTGGACCGGCTCAGGTGTCGGACGAGGTAACGCCGCCACCGTCCGGTGAGGACCCGGCGGCAGTGGAACCAAGAGCGGTGATAGCCCAATCTCGTCGTAGGCGTGATTGGGCTATCCCCGCTGCAATGACGTGTTTGCTCGTCGTACTGGTCTGCGGCGGCGGGCTGCTCGTGGTCAACAAATTCTCCGATGGGATGGATCAACCAGCGGACCTGTCCGCCGACTTGGCGGAGATCGAGGGTCGCTCCGGTGACCTCTCAACAGAGGGCACCGGGACGACGCAGGATGCGGTTTTCCAGTGCGAGGGGTCGGAGTCAGGCGAGACGGTGACCGGCGACGGCGCGGGGGACACCCGATCGGTGGCCGGCGTCGTCCTGGCCTTCCAGCACGCCTACTACTCCGAGCGCGACGCGAAGAAGGCACTGAGTCTAACGTCCGACGACTCACCACTGGTGAACGTCGAAGCCCTCCAAGAAGGGATCGATTCGGTCCCGGAGGGCACTGAGCACTGTGTCTCGGTCACGGCTGACGGTGCGAAAGCGCAGGTGAAGATCACTGAGGCGCGGCCGTCTGAGACCCCTGAAACCTTCGTCCAACAGGTCACCACCAGTCGTGACGGTGACCGAGTCGAGATCGTCAGTATTGCGGCGGAGGAAGAGTGATGGCGGCCCCGATCATGGCTCAGAGTCGACGGGATGTCCCCGCAGGAGCGGGACAGGTTCGGCCCACGATTCAACCCCCGGCGTCGCATGAGTGTGTCGCGGTGTGGGACAGGGCGGTGCCCGCGAGCGGATCACCGGGTCTCTGGCTGTTGGGCGCGCATGGCGGCGCCGGGGTCTCAACGCTCTGCCGGTGGCTCAGCCCCGCGGGGGACGCTCAGGGCCGGTGGCCGGGCGGTCATGGCAAACAGTCGCCGTTTGTGGTGCTCGTGGCCGAGGAGTCGGTGACAGCACTGACTAAGGCCCACGCCCTGGTGCGGCAGTACGCCACCGGAGGGGCCGGCACGCACGCGCGTCTGCTTGGCGTGGCCACGGTCGCGCGGGTGCCGGGCCGGCGGCCTCAGCAGGTCCGTCAGCGGCGAGACGTGCTGGCGGGGTTACTTGACCAGATCGACGGGGGCGCGTCGCAGATGTGGTCGGTCCCGTTCATTCCCGGTTTGACCACCGTGGCGCTCGATGAGCTGCCCGTCTGGTCCCTCGGGGAACCACCCACGACGAAGAAACGACCGTCACCGCGTGAAGCGGTGCCCGCGGCCGTCGCCGAACTCGGCACTGAACTTATCGACGCCGCGCGGACTCAGGTCGCGGCCTGGGGCAGAAGGTGAAAGAGCAGATGAACACGCCATTGCAACTTCTCTCGGCGCTGGTAGTGACGACCGTGGTCGTGTCAGCTGCCGGCCCTGCGGCCGCGCAGACCACCACCGCTCGGCCAGGCCCGGGCACCTCGACCACGACCACGACCAGCAGGGGGATCACACAGTGCCCTGCGGTGCACATGCTGTTGGCTCCCGGCACCTCCGAGACATCTCGGTTCGCCGAGCCGAACAGCGACACCCACGGCTTCTTGTCCCAGCATCTCGTGCGGCCCGTGATGGCCGCGGTGAACGGAGGCAATATCGGGGACCTGTCCTCCGGGTTTGCGGCACTGCTCGACTTGCCGCCCGGGGTGCAGTCGCTCGCGGGCACCGCGGGAGAGGCGATCGGCCGGTCCATGCAGGGACCGAACCGACAGGCTGCGCGAGTGTCGCGCACGTACGTGACCTACCCCGCGACGGTCGGGGGAGCGCAGCCGCCCGGAATGCGGCACCTACCCGAGAACTTCGGGGACACCACGCCGTATGCCGAGTCGATGAACACCGGTGTGGAAATGACGGAAGACCTGATGGCGACGGTCGCCGCGAGGTGTCCGGAGACGAAGGTGTTCCTTGCCGGATTCTCCCAGGGCGCAGAAGTGATCAGTAACGTTGCTCGGCGCACGGGCGCCGGGCAGAGCGTCATCGACCCAGATCAGGTGGCCGGCGTGGCGTTGTTCGCCGACCCGACCCGAGCGGGGGGCACGCCTCTGCACCCGGACGGTGCCTCGTCGGTGGGGCCCGTGCCGGGCACCGCCGGGGAGAACGTTCTGCGCGCCATTACGGGCCTGGAGACGCTGCCGACGGCGAACGCGGGAGGGCTGGGCACAGACAACACCGGCCACGTGGGCTTTGGTCAGCTCAGCGACCGCGTCGTCTCGTGGTGCCTGCCCGGGGACTACGTGTGTGGTCTGCCGGTCGAATCCAAGCTCGTGGCCGACATCGTGCCGCTACTCGAGACGATGTCGCTGGGCGACCCGGTCGCCGCACTCGAGCAGCTCGCGCGGATCCTCGACCGGGCGGTCAGCGTCGGAAACCTGTCCGAGATCGCTGACTTCAGCTTCGGCGGCACGGGCTTCTCACTTCGCCCCAGCGCAGCCAATCCCACGCCCGTGCTGAACAAGCGGGTCCAAGCAGCCACCGAGGAGACCACCAGCTCGCCGACGAGCCGGAGCGAAGCACCCTTGACGAGCACAGCTACGACCGTGGCCGATAGCGCCGTGCCTGAGGAGGCACCGGCTGCGCTTCCGGCTCCGGAGCCGATCGTCGAGGTCACACCAGCACCGGCAGGAGCCATCGGCCCGCCGGCCCCGATGCCTCCAGGGATCCCGGGTATCCCGGGTATCCCGGGTATCCCGGGGTTGCCGGGGCTGCCGCCCCTGCCGACGCCGGAGCAGTTCGTCGGAACGGTTGTGGAGGTGGCCGCCGGGATCGGCGGGATGGCGCTTGGGGCGGCCATCACCGTCGCCCGCAAGACCATCACGCCGGAGAATCTTGCCCAGATCGCCGTGGCAGGAGTGACCGGTGGCCCCCAGGCCGCGGGCGCTGTGGCCGTGGCCAGGCTGTCCGACTCGGCGATGTCCCTACTGGAGCCGGGGACCGCCTCGGGCTATGCACGACAGACGCTGCAGATCCTTAAGGACGCCGGGGTGCCGGTCCCGGAGCAGGTGGAGCTCGCGGTGAGCCTGGCGGCGTGGCTGTCGACCAACGAGCACAACGCCTACGGAGAACGTCCGGTCCTGCCGGATGGGCGCAGCCCAGCCACAGCGACCCGGGACTGGGTGCAAGCGATCGCCGCTGATGTCACCGCCGACAGCGCGGACCCGCTCGCGCCGGCACCCCGCCAGACCCAGGTTGGACTCAGCGCTTTGGACTCCGTCGAGTTCAACCGTGACGCCGCTCGAGCGGCCCTCAACAAGGTCGGCCACACCACCGTTTCGACGTCGTTGGCTGCGAAGCCGGCGAGCACTACAACGCCCACCTCGAGTGCGGCGCCCACCTCTACCACCCTTGAAGGGAACTGACTGACCATGAACATCCGAGTGCTCGCACAGGGCGACACGTCCTTCATCAACAACATCACGCCCTGGCTTCCTGACTTTCTCTCCAGCCGCCTCACCGACGTCGCCGGGGTGGCGCTGGCGATCGGCATCGTGATCGCCGTCATCGGCGGCGTCATGGTCTTCGCTGGGATCGCGTTCGCCCGCCAGGACGGGCGCGGGGATCAGGTCTCCGGACGCCTTCTGTGGTGGGGCGGCGGAGTGGTCGGCCTGGGTGTGCTCATGCCGATCGTCGGCTGGCTGCTCGGATAGACGGCTAGCCAATGACAGCCCACACGCTCGCGCAGAGCCCACCCCCGGCCTCGCCGCAACCACTACCAACGGAGATCCAAGGGCTGCTAGCCAACTGGATCTCGATCGGGCTCGGCTTCGTAGCCGTGGCCAGCGTGGTGTTCATGGGCTGGGCACTGGTGGAAATCAGCCAGGCCAGGGAGGTGGGCCGCGAGCCCAAACAGGGCGTGGAGCGACTTCTCGTGATCGCCGTGGTGCTCATGTTCGCCTCGAGCATCGGCGCGGTCGTCTCGCTGATCTACACCCCGATCTGACGGCAATGAAGGAGCAGAAAATGCGCAGTCGCACACTGGTTGCCGCGGCGGGACTTGTGATGGCACTGACCGCGTGCAGTGCCGACGACGCGGGTACAGACGGGGCAGAAAGCGACCCAGACCTGACTGCCGCGCCCGAGGCGACCTGGTCGCAAATGGCCGGCATCGCCGTTCCGCGCGCTGACGAGTGCCCAGAAGAAACCGACCCGGTCGAACACGGTTATGCCCACACCCCCCAGTGCGCGGTGATCGCCGCCATGACCGGTCAAACGCTGCTGGCCACCACCGGTGACAACACGTGGCCGCAGATGGCGAGCACCATCCTGGCGCCGGGGCCTGGCAAAGACCAGTGGGCTCAAGCACGGGCCCTTATGTCGGTCGAGGGCCGCGTGCGCAATCCCGCAAAGTTCGTCGGCTTCCAGTTCACCGACTACTCGCAAGATCGCGCCCAGGTCCTCCTGGCCGTGGAGTGGCCCGACGGCACGCTCACCGCCCAGCCGACGCAGCTCGCGTGGCAGACGGGCGACTGGAAGCTCGTGCTGCCGACGCAACAAACCGCCGTCGATGCCGTCGAACTCGACAACCTCGACGACTTCACCGAATTTCGCGCCGACCAGTAGGAGCTCAACATGGACTCACAGCGACGAGGACGACTCACCGCAGCACTGATCGTCGCGGCCGTGGTGGTCGTTGTGGCCCTGGTCGCCGCCCTCATCCTGGCGATCGCCACCGGCGACAGTGACGACTCGGGCAGCGTCGACGCCCCACCCGCCACGAGCGCACGGGAGCCCACGGGGGAGACCGCTGCACCGTCGAACGACGAGACCACTGACGTTGACCTGGTCGGCCGCCAGGTCACCGTGGTCCCGTCCGCCGGCGGCACGCCGCGCGAGCAAACCGGGGAACCCGGCGCCTTCCCAGCAGGACAGGAGATGGTGGGCCCTCCCGAGGGGCTCGAGCTCCAGCGGGTCAGCAGCGGCACCACAGTCATGGTGTCGCGCTCGGACGGACCGACCGGGGTCGACGACGGGGTGATGACCGGCTACGCCCGCTCACCCGGCGGCGCGGCCCTCCTGGCCAGCAACTTCATGGGCCTGGGCATGGAGATGGGTGCGGCATACGCGGACTTCGTCGCACACTTCATGCCGACGATGGCCGGCGAAGACCCGGAGTTTCTGGACGAGATCCGGGCCCGCGGGGCCTCCGTCGACGGCCGTGCTTTGGTGGCAGCGCAGGGGTACAGCGCGCCGCGGTGGTTCAAGTTCGGTCAGTGCGACGAGAGCTTCTGCACCGTCGAGGCCGCAATGCCCTCGCTCCACGAAGCGGTTGGAGAGATCACCTCTCCCGATCCCAACGTAGGGATCCACGACCACCAGGTGATCCGTGTGTCGATGAGATGGGCCGACGACCAGTGGGAAATCGTCTCGCCACGCCCGATGACTCCAGTCACCGAGATTGACGGGTCGTGGTCCCGGTGGATCTGAGACCAGCACTGAAAGGCCTCGTCACCGTTGTAGTGGCCCTCTTCGTGGCAATCGCTGTTGCTACGCCTGCACACGCCCAGGACACCGGACAGAACGAGTTCCAGGAGTTCAACGAGGAGTGTCGTTCGGGCGACGGGGACGGCGGATTCTTCGACGGCGGTCTCCTGGGAGGCACCGGCGCCACCGACTGGCTCCGAGACTCTGCGCACGCTGGAGGCGCACGCGAGGCGCTGACCGCACTGCCCCGGGCGGCAACGTCCGGGGCGTGCATCGCGGGCGGCGCTGTGCAGCACCCTGGGGATGCGATCCAGGCCGCGGCGGATGCCGCGTGGGATGGGAAGCTCGCCGGGATTGTGCGGGAGATCAAGGACGGCAACCCGGCGGTGATCGGCTACACGCTGACGCTGTGGACGAAGTTCAAGCTGAGCCCGGACGCGCTCGAGATGTCCTCGTCGGGAATCAACAATCTCGTGTGGCAGGGCGCGATCGCTGGACTCGCGTTGAGTCTCGTCATCGGCCTGCTGAAGGTGGCTTCAACGCGGCGGCAGGGCTCCGGGGAGGCGATGGAGGACGCGGCCGCGGCGTACGGCCGGTACTTGCTCTACGGGGCTCTGGTTCCGGCCCTGGCGATACCGGCGATCATGGCCTTCGACGGCTTCGCTGATCTGCTGGTGAACACCTATATCGCAGATTCTGGGGACTTCACGAAGATCACCGATGCGGTCACGATCGGCGAAGACATGAACCCGATCTTGGTGCTGGTGTTCGTGCTCATCTCGTTGATCGGATCACTGGCGATGTGCCTGGCCATGGTCATGCGGATCATCTTGCTTCCCATCCTGATCGGGCTGATGCCGATCTTCGCGGCATGGGCGATCGGACGGGCGGGACGGTTCACCGTCGAGAACGCAATGGGTGTCCTGGTCGCGTTCGCGTTGCTGAAAGTCGCGGCCGCGTTCGTCTACATGTCGGCGGTGTGGGCGGCGCTGAACCTCGATGGGTCCGAGGAGAACAAGCTGGTCTCGCTGGTGCTGTTCGGGGCGGCCGGCTTGTGCGCCCCCGCATTGCTGGCAATCATCCTGCCTCAGATGAAAGGCCAGGCCGGGGGCTCGGCGAGCGCCCTGGGAGGGGCGGCCCTCGGGGCGACCGGTGCGGTCGTGGGCGGCACGATCGCCGCGGCGGCCACGGGCGGCGCCGGCGCCCTGGCGGCCGGCGGCGCGGCCGCGAGCGCGGCTGGCTCGGGCGGCGGGTCTGCGTTGGGCCTGACCGATGGGGGTTCCGGGGGCGGCGCTTCTGGTGGGCGTGGCCCGTCCGGTGGTGGCCCGTCCGGTGGTGGTCCGTCGACTGGTGGCGGATCGCGTGGTGGCTCGACCGGTGGCGGATCCGGGGGAGGCGGCGCTGGGGCTCTTGGTTCCGGTCCCTCGACCGGCGGTGGTCAGCAGGTGGCCGCGGCAGGTCAGACAGGTGCGCGGATCGCGCGCAATGCCGCCGGTATGGCCGGGTCGGCATTGCGGGCGGGCGGCGGGATTCTCGACGACTCGGTAGGCGCCCCGGTCAATCCGGGGTCGGCCTACCGGTAGGGGGAGCTGATGAGCGAGACGATGGCGCCGCAGACCGAGACGACCACCTACACCCTGGGCCGCAAGCGGGAACGCAACTTCATCGGCCGCATCCCGGTCCGTACGGCCGTGGTGGGGTTTGTCGGCCTCATGGCGTTCGTAGTGGCGATGCTGGCCCAGCAGGTGCGGTTCGCCCTGGTGGCCGCTCTGCTGGCCGTACTGGTGGGGGCCCTGGTGCATTTTCACCGGGACGGACGGTCCTTCGTCACGTCGGGGCGGCTCGTGGCCGCGCACGTGTGGCGCCGCATCACCGGGGAGAACCTCTACCTCTCGGGCCCGGAATCGCGGGTACCGGGCGGGCAGCGCCGGGCGCCGGGTCTGCTGGCGGGCACCGAGCTCCTCGAGGACGTCGACGCGAACGGGTACCGGTTCGGGGTGATCGTCAACCCTGCGGCCCAGCAGGTCACGGTGAAGCTGACCGGGCAGCTGTCCGGAGATGTGCTGCGTAGCGTCTCGGAGGCTGAGGCGACGACTGCGCAGTGGGGGACGTGCGAGGCGCAGTGGGCGCACAATCGGAATCTGCTGGCGGTGGTGGCCCGGCACACCACCAGGCCGTCAACGGGGATGCTGGCCTTGCGTGAGGTCGAGACCCTCGACTCGCCGGAGGCTCCTGGCCTCGCGCGGGAGATCCAGTTCGAGCGAGCCCGGATGCTGCAATCGGGGGGCCAGGATTACGAGTTCGAGCTGGCTTTCACGCTGAAGGTGTCGGTGTCACATTCCCGGGACCGCCGGTTCCTTGACCAGCTCCGTTACGAGGTCGGTGCGTTCTATCGCGGCCCGCTGCCATGGGCGGGGATCAAGGCGCGACCCATGACGGCGGACGAAATCGTGGCCTCGACGCACAAGGCGTTCAATCCCGCGGCCGAGGAAGACTTCGAGGAGCTGCACATCAAAGGTGTGCCGCACCATCTGCCGTGGTCGGATGCGGGGCCGGCGGTGGCCAAGGCGACCGCGCGCGGGTATTTCCACGACGGCACCTGGTCGCGGACCTGGGAGATGGTCTCCGCGCCACCGGCCACGTTCGAGAACAAGCACTTGCGACCTTTGCTGGAGCAGCACTCGCGGATCATGCGCAAGACCGTCTGTCTGGTCTACCGGCCGTTCCCGCCGGGAGTGGCGCATTCGCTGGTCGAGGCCGAGCACCGGGACGCGATGGTCGGGGTCAACGACGGCAAGACGATCAAGTCCGTTGACGCCGAGCTGCGGTTGGAGGGCACGACGGCCTCACGTAAGGCCCTGGCCAAGGGAGCCGGGTACGGGCGGCGATCGATGTACGTGTCGGTGACGTGGTTGCCGGGCGAGGACGACCGGGCGATCGACGGTGATGTGGAGGCGCTGGCCAACCAGCTGAACATCCGGGTTCGCGAAATGCGGCTCATGCAGGACTCGGCGTTCTCGTTCTGCCTCGGTGCTGGAGCCCTGCCGTTCGGAAGGAAGGACTGAGCGGATGTTGAACCTCAAGAACCTATTTCGATCGACTCCCGATACCCGCCCCCGCCCCCTGCGCGGACTGGAGGTCAGTGAGGCCGTCGATGCCCGCGGCTTCCCCCAGGCGCTCGTCACCGACGCCAGCCGCCACCAGATAGCCGTGGCGAGCCTGGTTGATGATGCCGGGATCGTGGAGCAGGAGAGGGTCAGTGCGTGGACCCGTCAGGTGGCGGGCCTGGACCGGCTTATGGCCGGTTTCGCCTGTGACAGCACGACCTCAGCGCCACCGCTGCTGGGTGGAGTGTTCTCGGCCGCCGACAAGACCGAGCGAAGCGACCTCACGGAGTTGGCCTCGATCGTGGCGGTCGACGCACCGACCCTGTACGACGCGGCCGCTCTCGCCGGCCTGCCGGCCCGGCCTGCACGCGAGAGCGAGATCGCCGGGCGCTGCGGTCACGTCCTGGACGCGGCGCTGCGGTCCATCGAGGATCTATCCGAGCTGACCTGGGACGAGTCGTCGCGCAGTGTCCGAGTGGGAAGTGTGGAGTGCGTCAGCTTCACGCTGTCGTGCTCGGATCCGGCCAGCGGAGCAGAGGCCAGCGCGGACGTGTCCGAGGTGCTGGCCGAGTGGGACGCCGCCGGCCACATCTGGCGTACCCGTTGGATGCGCCCGTTCGTCGATCCCCTGTCGGTCAGTGAGGTCGAGGCCGCCGACGGTGGACGGGTGTGGTCGACAGTGACCGTGGCCGGCGGACACGAGATCGCCCAACTGTTCTTGCAGGCGCTGCGGCCGCGTACCCGCCTGCGGGTGCGGCATGAGTCCGGGCGCCAAGGGGTGATGTTGGCCGCCAACCTGGGACTGGGTGTGGCGGGGTTCCAGCACGCGACGATCGAGACGGAGCTGCCGCTATGAGCATGTGGAGAGCAGAGGAGGCCACCGCCGACTACGGCGAGCTGTTCCGGGCGATTCTCGACGGGCAAGAGAAGTACCCGCTGCCGTGGACCCGCCGAGGGCGGGCCCTAGGCAGATGGCAGAAGGCCAACCCGGATGAGGTCGGGCGGATCAAACACGAGTCGCTGGCCCGGCATGGTGTGGCCCCGGTGGTCGGAGAGGATGCGTGGCCACGAGCCGGGGCGCGCGGCTTTCGCGCCCCCTTCGCCGCCGGGATCGGGTCGGGTCTGGTGCGATCGGTCACTGCTCCGAACGAGTTCATGATGGCCACCAACTACGCCGCCGGGTGGAACCCCAACTCGGTCGGCTCGCCGTCTCCGATGATCGGCCCGCCGATCGGGCGGAACCTGCTCGACGGCAAGGACCTCGGCTTCGACTGTCTGAGCTGGCTAGAGCAGAACCTGCTGTCGACGCCGTCCGCGTTCTTGATGTCGGTGCCCGGGCTGGGCAAATCCTCGCTGGTGCGGCAGATCCTGCTCGGACACTCGGCCCAGGGGCATGTACCGATCATCCCCAACGACCTCAAGGGGGAGTACGTCCCCCTCGCGCTGGCGGTCGACGGGCAGGTGATCCGGATCGGGCACGGCCTGGACCGGATCAACCCCCTCGACGCGGGCGCTCTGGGTTCGGTGGTGCCGGTCCTCCAGGAGGCGATCGCCACCCACACCGGGGACACCGACGCCGATCGGGAGAGGCTGCGCATGTTGGAGCAGCAGCTCCATCGAGCCAAGAAGGAGGTGGCCGCCGGTCAGCGCCGCATGATCGAGACGCTGGTCTCGCTCGCCCGGCAGGGTCGAATGGCCGACTACGAGTCCGCGGCCGTGGCCGTGGCACTGGACGACTTGTACGCCGAGGACGGCCCGGACGGGCGCAGTCGCTGGGTACATCCGCCGGAGCTGACAGACCTGATCGCCATGCTGCAGGCAGGGTCCCGGCAGCTGCACCAGGTCACCGTCTCGGCGTCGGACGAGGAGTACCACGCCACCGTCCGGCCGCTGCTGCGCAGCCTGTATGCGATGCAGCACGGTGTGACCGGGGAGATCTTCTCAGGGCAGACCACCACGCCCATCGACGTCAACTCCGCCGCGGTGGTGATCGACGTGTCCGCCCTGGACGACAACGACGAAACCGTGAAAGCCGCGGTGATCATGGCGTGCTGGTCGGCGGCAGCGGGCGCGGTGACGGCGTCGAAGATTCTCGCCGATGCTGGCCTGCGCAAGCGGAAGCTGTTCGCCTATACCCTCGACGAGCTGTGGGGCACCCTGGCCGCCGCGCCGGGGCTGACCAAGCATGTTGACGGTCTCATGCGTCTGCTGCGAACAATGGGCTGCGCGGTGTACCTGGTCACCCACGGGTCCAAGGATCTGGAGACCCTGCCGACCGAAGCGGATCGCAACCGCGCGATGGGGTTCATCGACCGGGCCGGGGCTGTGATCTGTGGTGGGTTGCCGGCCGACGAGCTGCGCCTACTTGGCGGAAAGCTCCCCTTCACAGCGCGGGAGATCGCCGAGATCACCTCATGGTCACAAGGGGCCTCACCAGACCGGGAACGCTCTGCGGATGCCCCTGTGCCGCCGGGCCGCGGGTGTTTCATGATCAAAGCCAGCAAGAGCACCGCGCCCGGCATCCCGTTCCGCACCGACATCTCGCCACTAGAGACGAAATGGCGACTACACGACACCAACGCCGCGTTCGAGGACGAGTGGAAGCGCAAGTCCGCGCGAGCCGGGGGACTGGTCAATGCCTAGTCCCGCCGGGGGCTACAGCCCCGAGTTCAAGGAAGATGTCGTCGATCGGTTCGTGGGCTACTTCAGCGCCTCGTCCACCCTGTCGTCTGCGGCCGCGAGCGCGGCGCGCGACTTCGGTGTGGCGACCTCCACGGTGCTCAGCTGGGCCGAGGACCAGCAGCGGATGCCGCGTCCGACCTGGGGGGAGATTCGGCGCCTGCGCGCCGCGAACGCGCACCTGTCCGCTCGGTTGCGGGAACTGGAAGACCGGTGACCCTCAAGGGGCCGGTGCTGGCGCTGGTGATCGTCCTCGCGGTCGCGTTCGGGTTGACCATCGTCGTCTCCTCCTTCATCGAGGACGACGACCGGTGCGCACCGACCGGAGGGTCCAGCTCAGCGGCCGGCGGAGTCCCCGATGGGGACTACTCCAAGCCCATCAAAGACGGCACCTACCAGGTCTCCTCGGGCTATCGCTCAGCCGATCGCCCCGACCACCGGGGCATCGATTACGCAGCACCCGTGAACACTCCCATCTACGCCTTCGCCGACGGCGTGGTCACCGAATCGGGCCCCGCTTCGGGATTCGGCAACTGGATCGTCATTGACCACGAGGGAAACGGTGGGGACGGCATGTTCTCCACCGTCTACGGGCACATGCCAGCGGACGACCTCAGGGTCAAGGCCGGCGACGCAGTCAAGGCCGGCCAGCATATCGCCGGGGTCGGCAACGAGGGCCAATCCACGGGCGCCCATCTGCATTTCGAGATCTGGGCAGGAGGCCGCTACGGCGGCCAAGACGTCGATCCGGTGCCGTGGATCGACAAGGCGACCAATCCGGGCGAGGCCGGCCAGAGGCCCGCTCCCGCACCGACACCGAGAGAACCCACGGACCGGGGTACGCGCGGGGGAGAGCTTCCCCCGTCGGACGTGGTGTCCGAGCAGAACTTGCAGGTCGACTCGGTCCGCGTGGCCCGGGCCGTCGCCCAGAAGTTCCCCGAAGTGCAGACGATCGGGGGGTGGCGCCCCAGCGACCCGTTCCCCGACCACCCGTCAGGCAGAGCCGTCGACGTGATGATCCCGGACTACGCCAGCGGTGCGGGTAAGAAGCTCGGCGACGAGATCGCCGACTACCTGTTCCGCAACAAAGAAGCGTTCAACATCGAGTACTTGATCTGGCGGCAGCAGTACATTCCCGCCGAAGGCCAGCCGAGCCAGATGGAAGATCGGGGCACCCCGACCGAGAACCACTTCGATCACGTGCACGTGACCGTGGCCGGAGGGGGAATGCCCACCCCGGGCCAGAAGTACGGTCCCGCCCCGGAGGGAGGTGGTCCCGGTGTCGGCGCCTCCACCGGTGAGTGCGTTCCGGACGGTGTCGGCGACCACGGGCGCGCGCTGAACGACGGTGAGATCCCGGAGGAGCTGCGCAAGTGGATTCGTCTCGGCGGGCAGGTGTGTCGCGAAGTGGATTCGCCGCTGCTGGCGGGGTTGCTCTACCACGAGTCGGCAGGGTTCCAAGCTCGGGCTGTCTCGCCAGTGGGAGCGCAGGGATATGCGCAGGCGATGCCTGCTACCTGGGCCTCTCGAGGGGCGAAGGTCGACGAGAACGGCCAGGTGGCCGGTCCGCCGGGCTCTGGCTCGCCCTCCGATCCCGCAGACGCCACGATGTTCGCGGCCCGCTACCTGTGCGAGATCGCCGAAGGCCAGCGCGAGGGCATCGCCTCAGGTCAGCTCTCCGGGGATCCGCAGACGCTGATGCTGGCTGGGTACAACGCCGGCCCGGGCGCCGTCCAGCAGTACGGCGGGGTTCCGCCGTACGCGGAGACACAGAAGTACGTCGTCATCGTGCCCGCAGAAGCCGCCAAATTCGCCACGACAGCAGGGTAAGGAGCAGTGGCCATGGAAGCAGAACAACGACGCCTCTTGATCATCGCGGGCGTGATCGCCGCAGGCGTGGTGGCGGCGTGTGTGGTGGTGACGCTGGTGGTGGTGATGCTGCGGGCCGGAGGCGACGAACTCGGCACCGACGCCCATCACGTGCACGCAGAACCGACAGAGACCGCGGAAGGAGCCGCGCGGGCCGCGATGCGGCAGATCTTCACGTGGCGGCCGGCCGAGCAGGCGGGCCCCTGGGACGCACTGCACGCGGCCGCGGACACGCTCACTGGGCCACTGGCCGAGGCGGCGGCCGAGCGCCCGGCCTCAGAGCCACTGCCTAGACAGTGGGCGGCGTGGGCGGCCTCCGGTGACGTCGTCGTGGGAGCTGTGGAGCTCGCCAGCGATCCGGTTGACCCTCACGCCCCCCGGGCCGAGGTGCGTCTGATCCTGCGGCAGGTGGTTCAACACACCGACGGCGACACGACCCCGCTTCCGGAGATGGCAGCGCAGGTGGTCGTGGTCCGTGAGGGACACGCCTGGAAAGCCGCGCAGTACCGACTAGAGATGACGAGATAGGGGCACATCATGGCTGGCAACGACAATCCGAGGAACACCCGAGTCTCGCAGTTCCCCCCCGAGCACGTCGTGCTGCTGATCATGCTCGCCGGGTTCGTGGCGATCAACGTCTCGGTGTGGGCGGCGCATCGTGCGGCGGTCAAACTCGGCGGCGCCGAGCCACCGAGCCCCTTTCCACTACTCGGCGCTATCGAGGTCCTGGCGCGTGACTCGGTGACCTGGTCCCCAGCGGCGACAGCCCTGCTGGTGACCCTATGGCTGGTCGTCGTGGTGATCGCCGCCGGGATCTTCATCGCTCGCCGGCGATGGCGACTGCGGCGCACCGGGGGCACGCAGTCCCGCATCGCCCACGCGACCCGACAGATGGCCTCGACCAGCGACATCGCGACACTGTCCCCGCGTGCGCGTAAACGGGAGCACCAGAACAACAACCTGCCTGACTGCGGCTGGTACGGCTCCTACCTGGGCCGGGAGTGGAGCACCGGGCAGGTCCTCATGTCGGGCACCGAGGACAACGTGTTGAACCTGTGGGCTCCCCGCGAGGGCAAGACCACCAGCAAGGCCATCCCGGAGATCTGGAACGCCCCCGGCCTGGTGGTGGCCACGAGCTGCAAGCGCGACCTGATCGACGAGACGATCCAGCTGCGCGAACACGTCGGCGAGGTGTGGGTGTTCGACCCGCAGAATCTGGCCCCCGGCGCTGGTGAGGGCCGCGGGTTCTTCTTCGACCCGCTCGACTTCGTCCGGGCGGCACGATACTGGGACGGCTCGGCGTTACGCCTGGCCGAGATCTTCGAGGGCGCCACCACTGCCCGGTCGGCGGTCTCTGGTGATGCCGGCGAGAATGCGTTCTTCTACCAGCAGGCCCGAGACTTGCTCACCGCGCTGTTCCTGGCCGCGGCTCTGGGCAACAAACCGATCACCGACGTCTACAGGTGGGTGTCCGCGCCGGGCGCCGGCGAACCACTGAGGCTGCTCGCCGGCAGCACCTACGAGGCGCAGCACGACGACCTGAACGCGAAGTACTCGCTGACCCCACGCACCCGTGACGGGGTGTTCTCGGCTGCGAAAAACTGCATCGCGTGCCTGGGGCTGGCCGAGGTTCGGGAATGGCTGACCCCGCACGGCCACCGCCGGCGTTTGGATGTGACCGCCCTGGCCCACGACGATCGGGCCACGCTGTACATGCTCACCGAAGAAGACAACCCCGTGGCCCGTCCCATTTCCACGGTGCTGGCCATTCTGGTCAGCGAGGCGTTGAAGAAGCGGGCCTCGCAGTTCGAGCGGGACCGGCTCCCGGTCCCGGTGCTGATGGTGCTTGATGAGATCGCCAACGTCGTGCGATGGCCGAACCTGCCTGAAGCGCTATCGACCTACGGCTCCCGTGGGATCCTGTTCGACATTTTCCTCCAGACCTACGCGCAAGGGGAGGAGATGTGGGGCCCAGTCGGTATGCGCAAGCTCTACGCCTTGGTGGCCATCAAAGTCATCGGGCCAGGACAGACCGAGCCAGAGTTCGCGCAGATGGTCTCCACTCAGGTCGGCACCTACCGCGAGGTCGAGCGGTCGGTGTCGTACTCCAATGGCAGCGGTTCGAGTTCGCAACAGGTCGGCGGCGACAAGCCGATCTTGTCCGTCGACGAGATCCAGAACCTGCAGAAATGGCAAATGATCGTGATCGCCAAAGGCCGACGGCCGATGCTCGCGCGGATGATTCCGGCCACCCAGCAGGACTTCTCACCCGCCACGCGTGAGCTGCTCGATCGCCTGGAGAGAGGACAGACCGGTGTCACTGTGGACTGATCTCGTGCGGGCCGCGACGCCCAAACCGTTGCAGAACCAGATGCAGTCCCTGGCCGTCGACGCCTTGACCGGCTACGCCGAGCATCCGGGCCTGGGGTTGGCGCTGCGCCGAGCGGCACACCGCGCCGCCAAGCGGTACTCCGTCGAGGATCTGGGGATCCCGTCGAACCCGCGACATCCCACTGTGTACGACTTCTTCGACGACTATCTACGCCCCGCCTACCAGGTCCAAGATCGCTCACAAGCCAACGCCTGGTGCGGCAAATGGTGGGCGCATCAGAGCGTGGTGTTCCGTGTCCGGGCGATGTGGCGCAGCTACGAGTACCTGGCGGTGACCGATCCCATGCGGGCCGACGAGATCTTCCTACGCACCGTTGGCGATCACCACATGCGGATCCTCCTCGGACCCGAATCGCCGATGGCCTCGTGCCGAAGCCACCACGAACCCTCCGAACTCCTGCGCTCAGAACCGATGGAGAAGACACAATGAACAGCCAGAGTCGCGAGCAGCACATGTCGATGCTTGCCCGAGCCAGCCGCATAGCCGGACGTCAGGGCGGTTTCCGCGAACGCACCCACTACCTGACGGCCGCCGAGCTGCGCACGGTTCCCGTCACCCGGTTACTGAGGGAGACGGCCTGGGCCGATCGCCCCGACGCCTCCGAGCAGTGGAGAGATGAACGTCGCCAGATTGTCGCTGACGAGTTCGCCCGCCGGGGCTTCGAGACGGCGGCCGCCGACGTCTGGCATCGGTGGGAGCCCGCCGACTACGACGCCCGCGCCCTCCTGGAGGAACAGCGCCGGCTCCAGGCCGAGCGCGAGGCCGCCCAGACGCAGGACAGACAAGCCGATCGCGGGCAGGAGATGACGGTGCTGTGGGCGGTGTCAGCGCTGGTGACAGCCGGTGCGGTGACTGAGCTTGTCGACGGTGATGAGGTCATGGAGCGAGTGAGCACAGCGTTGTCGCAGGCGTGGGACGGCCTTGAGAGCGACCCCGCCATCGGTGGCGAGCTGGACATGTCCACAGGGGCGGACCTGTCCGCCAGCCTGAGCGCCGTCTCTGCGTCGGCCACCGCGGAGACCGCCATGGCGCCCGATGTGGCCACGGCCTCTCCTGAGATTGACCCCGACATCGAGATGTAGGAGACCACCATGACCGAGCCGACACCGCACGCGACCGAGCTGCGGGCTCGACTGGGATCTGCACTCTCCGCCACAGGGTCCCCACTGATGCTGGAGCCGTATCGCGCCACCTGGCTGCCCGAGGACGAGCTCGCGTTCTCCGACTCGCGCTTCACAGGTAGTCACGCGCTGATCCCAGGAAGTCGAGCAACGCTCCTGGCCTCCCGACTCGAGAACCTACTCGCCACCGAATCGATCAGCGAGGTCATCACCCGTATCGAGAACCTGTCGGCGGCGTACGAGATCGCCGACGCCGTCGAGCGAGAGACAAGCGGAACAAGCCCGCACGCCCGCGCTGCCCGCGCCGGTTTCGCCGACAAGGCGCTCGCACACGCAGTGGTCAGCCTGTACTCAGGCGACGATGCGATGACGGTGGACGTACCGGTGGGGCACGTCAACCTCTATAACGAAGACGAGATCGGGGCCAGCGCAATGCACGCTCTGCAGGACGAGGTAGACCGGGTCACCGGCACCACGTTCCTCGAACGAGTGGAGCTTCCGCAGCCCGTGGGGAAGATTATCCACGAGGGGACGTTGTCGCCCTCGAACGCGGCCGAGAGACCCAGTCCGTTCGAGGCCGAGAGCTCCAGCTCGATCGAGGGTGAGAGATCCAGCCCGTTTCGGCTCGGGAACCTGTTCACACGTCGCTCCGCTGAGAACAACCGCTCCGTGGTCGACCCGGTCACCAGCCCAGGGCGCGACGCAGCGGCCGAGAGCTGGTTCGAACTGTGAGCTGAGGCTATACCTCTGGCCCCTGTGACGGCTCCTTGCCGGGCACAGGGGCTTCGTGGTGTGTCGGCCCGTCCGGCTCCGGCTCGCTCGAACCCGGTTGCGAGCCGAACGGGTCGACGTCGAACGGGTTGGCATCGAAGGGGCCCTGGCGCTGGGCCGCGCGGTGGGAGGCCGCGAAGGGGTCCAGCTCTGCGTCGACCGAGTCGAGATCCTCCTCCGGTGGGGTGTGGGTGAGCTTGGTGTGTTCGGTCAGGGTGGCGGCTGCGTAGTCGGCCAGCTCGGTGTCCATTCCGGGGTGCCGAGAGGGCAGGGGCGCCAGGGGCCCGAGGTCGGCATCGGTGTCTACTTCGTATCCCGATAGCCACCCGGTGGCCGAGGCGATCGGGGCGTCCGGGGCCTCGACCTCGTGGTGCCACTGTGCGATCGCGGCGGCGACGTCGACGCCGCGGGCAAGCGCCTTGTCGACGGTGGCGCGCAAGGGCGCTGTCTCTTCCGCCAGCACCTCACTGGCCGTCATCGTGGCCACCAGGTGCGTGGTGTAGTCACGCACGAGCAGATCGCGTGCGGCGGCGTAGCCGGCAGCCATGCGGTCTGGGTCGTCGGCGGCGGCTAGCGCGTCGCGGAGTTGTTCGGTGGCGGTGGTGTGTCCGTCGTCGCGAGCCAAGGCAGCTTCGAGCACGCCCCGGGCGGTAGTGAGTCGGTCGTCAACCTCCGGAGCCAGGTGTGGCTTCTCAGTCTCCACATCGAGCGGAGAGTCGGTGACGGCGTAGGCGTGGTTCTCGGCCCGGCCGCGAGACAGGGCGACGTACAGGCCGCGGCGGTTGGTCGCCTCGTCGACGACGGTGCGGGAGACGTCGACGGTGATGCCCTGCGCGCGGTGGATAGTGCTCGCGTATCCCAGCTCGGTACAGCCGGCGACATAGTCGGCATCGAGGGTGACCCGGCCCCGGTGGCCCAGGTGCCGCACGGTCAGTGAACCGTCTGCGCCGACCTTCTCCACGCGCCAGCGGTCACCGTTCTGCACGCGGGAGCCGGGCCTGGTTCCGCCCTTGGTGCGTAGCTCTCCGTTGTTGGTGCGGGTGACGACGATGTCGCCGCGGCCGGCGGTCAGATCGTCGGCCAGGTCGACCAGACCGCGCGTAGTCGCGGCTCCAGTGTCACGGTGACGATTCTGGATCTGGGTGTTGAGCTCACGCACCGTGGCGGTGGTGGAGGCCAGGACGATTCCGTCGCGGCCGGCGTCAGTGTCGGCGAAGTGAGCGGCCACCGCGGCGGCGATCATCTCCTCACGGTCGCCACCGTGGACCCAGCCTTTGTCGGCGTGGAATTGCAGGGCGTCCGGTTCGCCGGAGCGGATGCCGACGGAGGCGTGGGCCTGCGCGGTGTCGTCGCCGAACCGGACGACGTCGGTCAGTTCGGGGGCGTTGGTCTCGGAGGCCACCAGGCGCATGAGTCCGCCGGACTCGACGGCGTCGAGCTGCGCGGGATCTCCAACCATGCGCACCACCGCGCCGCGATCGCGGGCGATCTCCACGAGCGCCGCGACGTCCTTGGTGGAGGCCATGGCGGCCTCATCGAGTAGCAGCATCGCACCCGGCTCGATGGTGAGCGGCAGTGTGCGGGCGGCGAAGCCCATGGACTCCAGTTTTCCGCGCCAGCGGTAGGTCATCGAGGCCAGCGTGCGGGCCTCGGCGCCGATCTCCTCACCGAGGGTTTCGGCGGCGACCGCGGACGGCGCCAGGGCGATGACCTGCCGGCCGGAAGCTTGCCAGGCGGCGGTGACGGCCTTCATGGAGGTGGTCTTGCCGGTGCCGGCAGGGCCGACGCCGGCGGCGACGAGTTGCCCGGACAGGCAGAAGTGTTCGGCCAGCGCGCGCTGTCCGGGGTTGAGGACGCGGCCACTCGCGGACTCTTGCTCGGCGATCACTGCCCGCAGTTGCTCGCCGGTGGTGAACACCGCCACGGGGGTCTGTGCGGCACCGGTGACCAGTTGCTCGGAGTCGAGCATTGCGGTTGAGGTGTGGAGCTGCTCGCCGTGGCGCTCGAGGACACTGAGCCCGTCGGAGTCGCGCCGTAATGCGGTGGGCGCCTCCAACGTCTCGGGCGTCGACAGGGCCACCGAGTCACGTCTCAGGGCGTGGTCCACCACCGCGGCCACGGCCTCGTCGCGATCGGAGGGTGAGGTGAACGCGACGTTGGTCAGCTGGGTCTCGACCACGGCACGCACGTGCGCGTGGGTCCACGTCGCGCGGGCATCGGACACGGCCTCGATGACGCGGGCGGACTCGACCTCGACGGCATCCATCTGCCGCACCGAGGGGTTCATCTCGCCTGCCTGACTGTCCGGTGTTTCGGGGTTCAGGGCACGGGAGACCATAGCGTCGACGGCGGCTTCTGATCCGAGGTGACGGGCGGCCAATCGGCGCCAGGTCGACTGGTGGTCGGCCAGCGACCGGGACTCCTGCTTGCCTTCCCGGGTGTCCAGTGTGGCTTGCTGCAGAAGCGCGTACTGGACCGCCTGAGTCGGTGCCCGGCCGTGGGTGGCCCGGTACTCGGCGAGGAGCTCGTCGCGGCGAGCCTCGACCATCTGACGGCGTGAGGAGAACGCCCGGCACAGCGTCTGATCAATGCCGGCGACCTCCCAGACGGGCTGCCTGTCGCGTGTGGGATAGCGGGCCTCGAACGCCACGCCCATCTCCCTGCGAAGGCGATCAACGATCGCCGCGTTGTAGCGCTGGGACGCGGCCACGGCGTGCTTGTGTAGCGCCGCTCCATCGAGGGCGGACCACTTGCCGTCGACGCCCAACACCTTGTTCGACACCGCGCAGTGGGTGTGGAGGTTCGGGTCGCCGGCGCGGGTGTCGTAGTGGTCGAACTGGGCCACGATCAGACCGTGGGTGTCGATCTGCCGCTCGCTGCGATCACCGCGGCGGGTGAAGGCGGCCTCGCGCTCGATCCACGCCAGGGAGTCGTTGACGCACTCGCGGTGGATGCGTTCGATCTCCCGCCGAGTGTCGGTGTCCGCCAGGGCCCACAGGGTGCTGACGGACTTCTGCGGAGTGAACACCAGATCCATTCCGGCGACCGGCTGACGCACATTGCTGCGCTGCGCGGCGGCCCAGGACAGCAGCTCCCGCTCCGTGGGTGGCTGGTGCCCGAACTTGGCGCGGTAGTGCTTGCCTGCCAGCGTCCGCCAGAGGTCCGAGGTGGTGGCCTTGTCGATCGTTTGGCCCTCCTCGGCCAGCTCCCGGAGCGTGGACTTGTACTCCTCCACGAGTGGGATCTCGTTCTTGAACTCCGGGAACTTCCGACCGAGCGCGGTCTCTTTGAGATCGGCGCCAGCCTCGAGCATCTGGTCGGTGTTGGGGTGCCGGCCCTCGCCGAACAGCGCCTTCATCTGCTCCTCGGACACAGTGCCGGAAACCGGGCTGATCTCAGAGAGCGCTTCCAATCCAGCGCCGTGCCAGCGGCCGGGAGGGGTGCCGTTGGCGGTGTAGTAGTCGGTCAGCTCCTGGCCACGTTCGCGCAGCCGGTCAGCAGTAGCTACCTGACGTGTCAGGTAGCTGTAGCCGTCCCCGGCGTGCAGCACGTGGAGGGTCATCACGACGCCCACTCTAACCCCACGTCAGCGCCCGGTCACGGACGAAGTCTGAAAATCAGCAAGAGGTGTGTGCGGTTTGCTCTTCGAGGAGGGAGCGCAGCGATCGACGAGTACGAAGCGACAGCGGAGTGCGGAAGGAGGGCAGTCGAAGCGACAGCGGAGTGCGGAAGGAGGGCAGTCGAAGCGACAGCGGAGGTCATCAACGACGATCGGAGAGCGTCAAATCATTGAGCGTTGCTCGATTCGGGGCCTGGCGGACAGAGAGTGGCATCGATAGCATCGAGGCGTAGACCACCCGCCACAGAAGGAGGCCCGCCATGGGTCGGACCGCAGATCGTACGAGGGCCCGAGCCCGGGCCCGCGAGGCGCTGGCCGAGAGGCAGAGGAAGCGGCGTGAACGCGAGGAGCGGATGGAGGCCGCCGCCACCAAGTACTTCGCGGCGGCAGATGCGATTGAGGCCGCACGCCGAGACGCCGCCGAGGCGATACAGGCGCTCGTGAGTGACGGCGAATCTCGCAGCGACATCGCGGACCTGCTCGGCGTCACTACCCGGGACATCAAGTCCGCTCTCGATGTCCTTACGCGGGACCAGGACGAGGACGAACTACGGACCGAGGCGTCCACCGGCGATGAGACCGTGGCCGATGGCGACTCAGCGCCGGACGCCCCGGCGGAGCGAACTGAAGAGACGACGGTGGGATGACCGCATTCGAGGACGTGCCGCTGCCGGGGCTGGACTATGAGGTCCGGCCCCGGCAGCGTCGTGCGTCGCTCCCGCGGCCCTACGACGCGAAACTCGCGCCTACAGACCGCGCGATCACGAGCTTCTGGGACCGTGTGGTGTTCTCGCACGGGTGCTGGATCTGGGTCGGCGCGATCTCCGATCCGGACGGATACGGCCGCAACCGAGCTGGCGATCAGGCGGAGTCAGCCGCACCGAGTACGCCCACCGCTTCGCACTTGTCATCGCCGGCGAACTCGACGCCGGCGCGATCGGCGAGCACCGCTGCAACGAACCGCTGTGCGTGCGCGTCGATCCAGGACACCTCATCGCCTCCACTCAGTCGGCGAACGTGCTCTACGCGGTGGCCTGTGGCCGCACCGGGACAATCCGCAGCCTGGCCGAGCGCCACGATCGCCAGGCCCGCTCACTGGCCGTCCGCGATGCCGTGGCAGACGGCTGGGACCCGGCCGCCTACGCACGGGCATCCGGCAACGCCGCACCGCTCGACACACCCCCACTGTTCTGAACGCTGCAGTACAGTCGCCCCAAGAGATGGCCTCGCCGGGCGGCGGGGCCATCCGTCGTTGGCGGCCCGGGCCAGGATGTGTCAGCGGGGCGCTGCTTGTCGGCGTAGCCGGCGCAGCTGCCAGTACCGCGGGATCGTCCATCGCAGCGGGGTCCTATCGATCACCCACAGCGCCATCCGCGACCGATAGTGCACGCCGTGGCGCACCGCGAACGACCAATGACCGACAAACCACGCCAACAGCCCCAGCGCCGCGACCGTGGGCGCCCACGTACGACCCCGCAGGGCACCGAGCATGCCAACCACCGCGCAAAACCCGCCGACCCCACGCGCGAGCGGCGGCAAGGCCACCGCGCCGCCAGCGACGACAGCGGTAGCCAGCAGCGCGGCTTCCAGATCCCACATTCCACACTCCTGTCGCTAGCGACTTCCGCCGCGGCGCCCACGCGGGCCTCACGGCCTGATCGGCTGCCAGTGTGGCGTTCCCCTCCGACAGTCAGTGCGCGTCGCGCTCTGGCGGGCTGGCTATGACTGGCCCGGCTGATCCGACCGGCCTGGCTTACGAGCGGTCTCGCGCAGCGAGTCCAGGACCTCCCGCAGGGTGTCCGAGGTGGCCTCCGCCCGGACCCGTGCCCGGTCGGACTCCTCGGCCTTGGCGCGCGCGACCGCGACGTCCTGGCGTGCGGTCTCGAGCTGACCGCGCAGCTGCTCGAGCTCGCCGCGCGCTGCCTCGAGCTCGGCGAGGGCGCGGTCGCGGACCGCGACAGCCTCGTCGCGTTCCGACGCCGCTTGTTCGGCCGCCTCCAGGGCGTCGGCCTCGCCGCCGCGGGCTGCATCCAGCGCCACCGCGGCCTGCTCGTCCGCCTGCTCGGCGGCGCGCTTCCACGCCGCGGCCCACACCGAGGCCACCATCGCCGACATCGCCTCCGACAGATCTGGGGCCTCGGGCACATCCCCGGCAACGCCGGTGGCGTGCTCGCGCATCCATGCGGCCACCTCACCGATGCGCACCCCCGCTTCGCGCTGCACGCTGCGCACGGTGACCTTGTCCCCCCGTGCAACGAGCACCCCATAGGCCCTGGCGATCTTCTCCGGCGTCGACATGACAACCTCTCCAACTCAGGTAGCGGGTAACGGGTAATCGGTAACGTGATTTGTTACCGACGTTACCAGCGAGGCCGGACAGGGCGCGGCCATCCGCGCTTTCAGGACCGGGGGCGGGCGCGAGCTGTCCGTCGACGGGGGCCACCGGCGCGGCGAGGGAGTAGCCAGATTCTGGCCACGCCGCTGTGGCCCCAGCCGCGGACGAGACAGCGGGCCGAGACCTAACCGCTATGCGGCCACTGGGCGCCCGCGGGCCGGCGTGGCCACCGGCAGGCCCGCGCCGTGCGGCGGCGCCGATCCGGCCATCGAGACCATGCCCAGAAGTGTGACGGCTCCCGCGCAGGAGCACTCGACACTCCAACGCTGCGCCATCCGGCCGGGCTACTACACACAGGCACCGGAGGCGGGAAGTCACAATGGAGCCCAACTCCGCGTCCTGTACACTTTTGCGTACAGGAGGGGTTGAGATGAAGACAATGAGCTACACCGAGTCCCGGGCCCGCTACGCCGAGGTCCTCGACGGGGTCACCAACGACCGCGAAGAGGTCATCATCACCCGCGCCGGCCACGAACCGGTGGTGATGGTGTCTCTCGACGACTACGAGTCCCTGCGCGAGACCGCCCACCTCATGCGATCACCGGCCAACGCCCGACGCCTGCTCGATGCGATGGAGCGGCTCGAGTCCGGCCGCGGCCAGGCACGCGACCTGCTCGACGCCGACTGACGTGCTGCTCGTCTGGGACGACAACGCCTGGCAGGACTACCTCTGGTGGCAACAACAGGACCGCAAGATCCTCAAACGCATCAACCTGCTCCTGCAGGACATCACCCGCAACGGCAACGAAGGAATCGGCAAACCCGAACCCCTCAAGTACGACTTCGCCGGCTACTGGTCCAGACGCATCACCGACGAGCACCGACTCGTCTACAAAGTCACCGACACCGAAGTCCGAATCGCCACCTGCCGCTACCACTACGGATAAGCGACACCGGCCCAGCCGGAACTACACGTCTCTATCGACCTGGCAAGTGCAGGCAGACAGCCGAATATGTCGGTGCTGCACCCACACCGGAAGGGGGTTGTGCAGTGTGTGCCAGCGGGCCGCTGTGGAAAAGGGGCGACCGAGGGCGCACCGAGCGACGACCTCGTTCGTCAATTCGCGCTGAGCGACTGCACCCGTACCTGCCACTGAGTCGGCTCGGGCATCGTTGCGGCCAGTGCGCCGTGGAGGGCATGTTGGATGTCGCGCACGGTCTGGCGGATGGGCCGGGAGCGGTTGAGGCTGACTTCCACGGTGACGGTGCGCGCGTTGTGGTCGACGTGCAGCCCGAAGTGTGTGGCATGCGGTTCGGTTCGTCGGATGCGTGCTTCCAGGGCCCGCAGGCTGGTGCCGATTCCGGGTTCGATCCCTGCGACTCCGGGGATGGCCACCACCAACGCGATCAGTTGAGCGGCTGTGGGTTCAGTGGGCATGGAGATCCTCGATGTGAACGTCGACCGGGATGGCGGGCAGGTCGAGTTCGCGGGCGCACGCTCCGCGCACCGCGGTGCGGACTTTCTCCGCCAGACCGGGCAGATCCGGGGTGGTCTCGACCGCAGAGATGCGGCACACGACGCGCCGGGGAAGGCCCCGAGAGTTCCAGCCATCGCTCGTGCTGTAGTCGATGGCGGTTCGCAGGCTCACCACGCCGTCGATGTCGTCGATGGTCTCGCGGATCAGGGTGCGTAGCGCGAGTTCGGTCAGGGTGTAGGGGCCGATGTCGGTGGGCGGCATGTCCACGCGGGCGCCGTGGCGGGCATCGGCGCGCACCGCTTCCGACAGCGCCGAGCGTGCACGCCGGGACAGTTGCACCGAATCGTCGCCCCGGGTTTCGAGCTCGTCCCAGTCACGGTGCAGCGCGGCAATGTGACCGAGATAGGTGCGGGTGTCCTGGTCGTCGTGGGGGTCACCGGGCCGGGAGGGTCCGTCCATGGTGTTCACCGCCATTCCTTCATGTAGTCGATCACGTGCGTGCGGGCGCGGGCGATGCGGCCTCGTGCGGTGGACTCGGTGACATCGAGGGCGGCGGCGACCTGCCGGTAGGACATTCCGTCGATCTCCCGCAATGTCCAGCAGGCCCGCAGGTCCGGGTCCATGGTCGCCAACACCTGGGCCAGTGCACGCATCTGCGCGTTGACCTCACTGGCGTGGGCGGGGTCGGCGCGGGGGCGCGGGTCGCGGTGGCGGTGCAGGTCCTCGGGCCGGTGGGTGTCGGTGGCGCGGCGGGCACGGCGCCGAGCGATGTCGGTGGCCCGGCGCGTACAGATCTGGGCAAGCCAGGCGCGCACCGCGTCCGGGTCCTCCAACAGGTGCAGGCGCTTCCACCCGGTCAGCAGTGTCTCTTGGACCACGTCCTCACTGTCCTGGCGGTCGCCCAACACCAGGTAGGCGATCCGGAACAACCGGCCCTGATGCCGATCGATCAGCACGTCGAAGGCGTCCGGGTCGCCGTCCTGCGCGCGCAACACAAGGGTGCGGTCGGAAAGCTCGGCCGGCCGCCAGGTCGGGGGGCTCATCCGGCGCCGGAGACCAGGTGGCCGTCGGCGGCGTCTTGGCGCACTGCCACGCGGTCGGATCGAGATGATGATCGCGGGGTGTGCAGCCGAACGAGCAGGTCCACGGACCGTGGGGCGGTGCCCAGTGCGGTGGCCAGGTCCGCGGCGAGCACCCGGCGGGCCTCCTCGACGGCCCACTCGACCTGCGCGTCCTGGGCCACCGTCACCTCGGCGAAGACCCGCAGGCTGGTCGTGGAGCCCGACACCCGCACCGATGCCTCCTTGACGCCGGGCACGCTCTCGACCCGCTCGACGAGCGCACGCTCGAGGACTTGCGGCTCCACGGTGGCCAGCACCGTGCCGTCGTCGCCGGGAAGACGCAGGGTCGTGTGCGCGGGCGCGGTGGGGATCTGCGCGGCCAGCAGTCCCAGTCCGGCAAGTATCGCGAGGATCGAGGCGGCGGTGGCGACCGGCAGTAACCAGCCGCGGTGGTCCTGCACCAGCGTGGAGACCGTCGAGTCGGCGGGCGGCATCAAGCCGGCGAGCGGCGAGCCCGCCGACGCCAGGCCGAACGACGCCGCGATCAGCCACACCGCGGCGGCCAGCATCAGCAGTGCCGCCACCGTCAGCGCGATGCGGTTTCGGGTTCCAGACAAGCTACGCATGGGTGTGGTCCCTTCAGCTTCTGCGGTCGGTGCGCACGCGGGGGCGCAACGGGTCGGCCGGTCGCAGTTCGCACAGCGCGTGGTCCACGGCGTCCTTCGCTCCCTGGGTCACCGGGGCCGGGTCGTCGACCACGGTCTTCACGGCCACGTCGATCCGGCGCGGGCGTACCGACACGCGGGTGCTGTGCACGCCGTCGACGTTCTCAGTACGCCGCTCGATACGGCGGGCCAGGTCGCGGTGAGAGATAGCGGTCTCGCCGGGGATGTCGTCGTCCAGCACCCGGACGCGGGAAGGGCGACCCGGCACCAGCGCGGCCAGCAGGAGGGCGAGCCCGACCAGCGCCAGCACCACCGCGACCACGCGCATCGCGGTCGAGTCGAGGCCGGTCTCGGCAACCGAGGCCACCGTCGAAGAGGCCGCCAAGGGCCACGTGTCGCTGACCAGGTAACTACCCAGCAGCCAGATCCCCAGCCCTCCCAGGACCACAAGCGCCACGGCGAGCAGCCCCACCGGGATCGCGCGCGGCGGTCGCCTGATCAACGTACTGCGACGTGGTCGTGCACTCATTTCAGTGCTCCTCTCGTCGCGGCGGCGGGGTTGAGCCACGAGATCTCGATGTCCAACCGGCCCACCTCCAATCCCGTCAGCTCGTGCACCCGGTAGCGCACGTGCTGGCGCAGGCTCCGGCAGGTGGCGGTCAGGTCCACGGGGAACGCCACGCCCACATCGAGTCTGAGCACGGCGACCGTTCCATAGAGGTCGCACGTGGCTGACGGGCGCGAGTCAAAATCGCGACGGGCGCCCACCCCGAGCATTCCTCCGGCCGCCCCGCCGACGCCGGTGCACTCGGAGGCGACCTGCTCGGCGATGCGGCCCACCACCGACGCCGGGATGGTGGTGAGCCCCCGCTGCTCGGCCGGTGCCGACGGCTGCCCCGGTGATACGGACAGGCCGTCCACGCTCGGATCGGCGGCGGGCCGGTGATCGGCGCGATCAGTATGCGCGGCGGTCACGGCTCACCGCCTCCGGCGATCGGTCAGGCCTTTGATCTCGACGCGTCCCTCCATGGCCAAGCCCACGGCCACACCGATCACGCCGAAGAGCAGCACGATCAGGAACTGGCCGATCGAGCCGAACGCGGCAACAGCGCCGAGGAACAACCCCACCAGAAGTGTGAGATGGGTGGTCTTCATGAGAACTCCTCGCTCAGGGGTGCGGAGGCGGGCCGGGTGACCCGCCCCCGCGGCGTGGCGGTGGTCGATGGGTCAGCGGATCAGCGCAGTTCGCCGCTGCGGTTGCTCTCCGAGCTGGCGCGGGCGTTGTCGTCGTCATCCTGAGGCAGGTGCACGTCGGCGACGTTGACGTTGACCTCGACCACCTCCAGCCCGGTGGTGCCCTCAACCTGCTCGATGATGTTGCGGCGAATCGCGTTGCCGACCTCCACGATCGAGGCGCCGTACTCCACCACCACCGTCACATCGATCGCCGTCTGGGTTTCACCCTTCTCGACACTGATGCCGCCAGTGACGTTGGTCTGCGCGTTGGGGATCCGGTCGGTCACCGCCGAGAACGCGCGACGCGTGGCACTGCCCATGTCATAGACCCCCGGAACCTCCCGCGCGGCCATCCCAGCGATCTTGGCCACCACGGCATCATCCAGCGTGGTCACCCCCCGATCGGTTTGCAGCGGCCCACGCGCGACCTGCTTGCCCGACGCCTTCTCCTGCGCCTGCTGCGCGGCGGCTTGGGCTGCCTCCTGCTCGCGGGACTGCTCACGACCGGTCTTGGGAACTGCGTTCGACATAATTCCTCCTCACGCCAAGACCCGACACCGGGCCCTTGTGATGAACACCTACACAACAAAGACGTCACCACCCGCCCGAACGTCACGCCCTGACCCAAACTTTTTCTTTCTTCAGGCCACGTGGTGGTGTCAGTGGCCCGCCATTAGCGGATGCGGGCGCCAGCACAGCGGGCCTAGATTTGCCCAATGTCGGATTCCCCGCAGACGGTCCCGCAGGTCACACTCAACGACGGACGAGCCCTTGCCCAGCTCGGTTTCGGCACCTTCAAGATTGCCCCTGCCAGTACGGTCAGGGCTGTGTCGTCGGCGCTGGAGGCCGGTTACCGGCACTTCGATACCGCGCAGATGTACGGCAACGAACAAGAAGTCGGGCGCGCGTTCGCCGCGTCGGAACTGCCCCGCGAACAGATGTGGGTCACGACAAAACTCGGCAATGACGTGCATGAACGTACTTCCGCGCGACGTGCGACAGAACGTTCACTCGCTCACCTAGGGGGGCGAATCGATCTGTATCTGGTGCACTGGCCGCTGGCGATGTACGACGATGTGGCGCGCGTGTGGGAAGTCATGGAAGAGCTCAAAACCGATTACCCCATCGGTTCGATCGGGGTGTCCAATTTCACCGCAACGCACCTGGACCGATTGGCCGAGGCGGGACTGTCCACTCCGGCGGTCAATCAGATCGAATCCAATCCCTACTTCGTCAACGAGCACCTGCACGATGTCTGCACCGAGCACGGCGTCGCGGTTCAGGCATGCAGCCCGCTTGCCCAGGGCGCTGTAATAGGCGATCCCCAACTTCATGCGCTGGCCGACCAGATCGACCGGACGGTGGCACAAGTAGTGCTGCGCTGGGGCCTACAGCGAGGCGACATCGTGGTGACGAAGACCGAAACACCCCAACGCATGACCGACAATCTCACCGTGTTCGACTTCGAACTCACCGAGGAGCAGATGGCCTCAATCTCCGCGTTGCACAACGGCACACGATCAGGCCCGGACCCCGATAACTTCGACCGATTGAACTAACCTTCACGGCCAACGAGCCCGGTCTTGCACTGCTAGCGCAGAAACACACTGAGGCGACAACCCCGCATCGAGCCAAAGATGTGCACCACCTTGCTCCGCCCGCGACACTGCCAACTCAGGCGACCAGCTCAACTTCTCCACCGAGGTCGGCGCGCAGCGAGTGCAGACCCTGAGCCGGCCTCAGTCGACCTGCAGGGTCAGTCGACCGGCGGGCTGGACGCCTGCGCCCAGAAGCGTTTGGGGATCCGCCCCGCGAGGCGGGCGGCGTGCCCGGCCCGGACGGCCTCGCGCATCGCCGCGGCCATGAGCGGCGGGTTCTCCGCCCGGGTGACGGCGGTGGCGAGCAGGACACCGTCGCAGCCGAGCTCCATGGCCAGTGCGGCGTCGGAGGCGGTGCCGATCCCCGCGTCGCAGATCACCGGGACCCCGGCGCGCTCGACGATCATCTCCAGGTTGTGCGGGTTGCAGATGCCCAGCCCGGTGCCGATCGGCGCGCCCAGGGGCATGACCGCAGCGCAGCCCACGTCCTCCAGGCGGCGGGCCAGGACCGGGTCGTCGGTGGTGTAGGGGAGGACGACGAAACCGTCGTCGACCAGGTCCTCTGCGGCCTCCACCACCTCCACCCCGTCGGGCAGGAGCGTGCGCTCGTCGGCGATCACCTCGAGCTTGACCCAGTTCGTGCCCAGCGCCTCCCGTGCGAGCCGGGCGGTCTTCACGGCCTCGGTGGCGGACCTGCAGCCGGCGGTGTTGGGCAGCGGGCGGATGTCGAGCTCTTTCAGCATCCCGAGCAGCCCGAGTCCGTCTGAGCCCAGCCGCAGGTCGACCTTGCGGATCGACACGGTGGTCAGGGCGGTGCCCGAGGCGATCAGTGCCTCGCGCAGGACCTCCTGGTTGCCGGCGCCGCCGGTGCCCGTGATGAGCCGCGAGGAGATCTCCTCGCCCGCGATCACCAGGGGTGAGTCCAGCACCGCGGCAACGTCGGACGGGTACGCGGACGGCCCTGCGACGCCGCGAACCGGGGTCGCGGCCGAGGTCGGGTCAGCCACCCTGGACCGCCGTGAGGACGTCGATCTCCGCGCCCGCACCGAGCGGGGCGTCGTCCCAGCCCGAGCTGGGCACCACCACGCCGTCGACGGCGATGGCGACGCCCTCGTCGGGCAGGTCCAGCTCGGTGACCAGTGCGCGGACGGTCGCGCCGTCGGCCAGGGTGCGGTCCTCCCCGTTCACCGTGACGATCATGGGCCCTCCTACTCCACACTCGTCATCGTCCACTACAACTAGATCCCCGGGGCTGCCGATTCGGCCTGAGCGCGCTGGGGCGTGCTGATGCTGCTCGGTGAGCCTGGCGGGATGGTGTGCGTGGGGAGTCCGCTTGGGGCTCGTCGGTCGGGCTTGAGTCCGTGATCGATTCCCCACGCCACGGCCTGGGCCCGGGTGCTCACGCCCATTTTCCGATATGCGGACCGGATGAAGGTCTTGATCGAATTGGTCGACAGGTAGCACTGCGCGGCGATGTCCTTGTTGGATAGCCCCTGGACAATAAGACCGATCACTTCCGCCTCCCTGGGAGACAGGCCCGCCTCTTTGGCCGGCCACTGGTCCGATCGCATCACCGATAGGCCGGGTCCAACCATGGTCACTCGCTGACCTGCGGCGATGTTTTCGATTCCCTCGACCAGTTCGAGCGCCGACAGGGACTTCGCTAAGAATCCATGAGCTCCTTGGGCCAGGCTGTCATCGATCGCCCGTTCATCCACGGCGAAGGAGTAGACGGCGACCGACCCGATCAACGGGTCCTGCAGTAGCGATTCCAGGCGCGCGTGCTTGCCCACCGGTGCGGCGAAAGTGTCATAGAGCGCGACGTCCACGGGGGCCGATCCACTGGTGACTGTGTGCCGTTCCACAACTTCAACTCGGTCCGAATACGGCGCCAGCAATGCGTTGACTCCCGCCACTACGACGAGATAGTCGTTGACCACAGTCACCCTGATCGCTTTGCCGCTCACCGTGGTAATCGTAGGCGCAGGTGAACACCCCTCCACTTCACCCCTGGGGGTGAAGCCATGGCTGCTGTGGCCCGAGATAATGGGATGTCCACTTGGCGCGATGCTTGACGAAGGGCAGGAAATATCTGTTGACCCACATCATCGCCACGGCTCTCGACGACCGGTGGGCATGGGCCGATCGGGGCAACTGCCAAGGACAGGCAGAGCTGTTCTACAACGACGAGCAGGACCTCAAAGGGGTTAGGCGCCGTAAAGAGGAGGCAGCCAAAGTCCTCTGCGAGCACTGCCCGGTGATAGTGGAATGCCGCCAGTACGCGATGAACGCGCGGGAACTCTACGGCGTCTGGGGAGGCCTGACCGAAATGGAACGCCACAAACTGGCAGGCCGCCTGCGCTCCGGCTGACCTTTCCTCCGCGCCGCATTCCTTGCACCCGCGTCCCGACAGTTCTGCCCTGCCAGAGCTGTTCCTCTCGCCTTGCGAGGATCTACTTCACTGACGACGCAGGAAGCGTTCTCGGACTCCAGGGAACAATGTTCCCAGCAACTGGGGTTCGATAAGACTTGCCGGCTCCGGCAAGATCGAGATAGCGACCGGGGCGTGGTGGGCCGTAGGCGGCCTACTGCTCGGCGCCCTCGTCACCGCACTGGGCGGCGCCGCCGGTGCCCGAAGCACCCACACCACACGCGCAGACGACTACCGCAGCACCAGAGGCCGATAACACGCCACTTATCGATGACCGACCAGGTGACCACCACAATCCAGTGGTGGTCACCTGGCTGTCGGTATGACCCGAGCCGATCGGTTGCCCGTTGAGCTCAGGATGGGACGGCGCGCTGGCCGGCCTTGAACCAGACAGAGAAGTCCTCTGCGGCCTGCCGGACCATGTCGTAGTCGGCGCCACTGGTGAGATCCGTGAAGCTGTCTCTGAGCCCCTCGATCCCGGTTGGCCGCGTGTCTTTGGGGATGGCGAACCCCATCCTCCAGTCTGCGAAACTGCGCTCAGCTACCCGTTCGACCACAAGCACCCGCACACGGCTATGCCTGTCATCGCACGAGATGCGGTCCATGAGCGCATCCACTTCCAAAGCGGGGCCCTCGAGGAACTGAATAAAAACATTGCCCCTATACAAAAGCAGTCCGGTTATCCCGGCGTCCAGATTCCGTCTCCTGGAGGTGAACAAAATCGATTCAAGATCGTCGGGAAGCATCTTTCGCGTAGCCACACTGGTGTACACCAGATACTTCAGCTCGCCCGACTGAGATGTGCTGGCGGCGTCATTGTTCACAGTCATTGTCGACCCCGATCTCCCGCAGTGGCGAAGAACAGTGCATCGAGGCACGCCATCGATTCCTCCAAACTGCTGGCCTCGCCCCGCAGTGTCGACATACTGTCGAATGATCTGAAACCGCCATCGGGGCCCTTGTCGATGTAACCAACGAAATTCCCCCGATAGTTTCCAACGTAGAACGCCTCTTCCACCTGCGACCAGCGGACCGCCCGAGGGCCCTCGTCGACCACCTGACTCCTCGCCACCTTCTCGTTCATTGCGTGCACGCGGCGACCACGGGCCCGCACACCGGCATTGCGCAAGTAACCCCGCCCTGGATGCTCGCCACAGTTGATCGCGCGACCACAGCGCCTGAACCGCGCACTGGCGACGATCACGGCGCAGCAGTCAAGCGCGACCTGACTGTGCCAAAAGAAATCCGCCAGTGCCACCGCAAACGAACCCAAAAGGACAGAAAACTAGGACGAATTACGGCTGGCCCAAGACGAGCTGGACCAGCATGCATTCGCCCGGAGGCGATACGCAAGCACGGACGAGCCCCCGACAACTGCCGCCACCACCTTCCTGAGGCCCCGCCGATAACCGAGGCACCAGGGCGAAGTGATGCCACTCATGATGACGGGCATGACTTCTCCACCGTAGGCATACTTGATAGAGCAGCAAACAAAAGGAGTAACCATGGCTCAGCAATTCCAGGTGCACTACATCGACGACCTCGACGGGACCGACCTCGGCGAGACGTCGAACACCATCTCCTTTGCCTTTGACGGCAAGGAATACTCCATCGACCTGAGCGACGATAACGCCGAGGCGTTTCGCCAGGCCGTAGCGCCGTACATTGAGGCCGGCCATCGGGTAACCGGAAATAGGACCAGAACTGCCCGCAAGGCCACAGCCACGTCCGGGAACACCAGAGCGATTCGAGAGTGGGCCCGCGCCAATGGTTACGACGTCTCAGACCGCGGACGCATCCCCGCCAACGTGATGCAGGCCTACGCAGCGGCAAACTAGCTCGACAGCAGGGCTCCAACCACGCGAGAACCAGCCCCGCCGCCACAGGCGCATGTCCCCCCATGGGTGGTTGACCCGTGCGGAAAACGCTCCGACCAGCAGCGAAGTTAACGCCGATAACTATTATTCTGTAAAGCTAGCAGCTCAGAGCTCGCACGCCCCCGGAACGCGCCCTACCAAGGCTCGTCACGCCGGTAACCAGAGCGCACGAGCCCCCGAGCTCTTGCGCCAGCTAGTCATCGAGCGACTCAAGCAGATCAATCAACTCTTCGATGCTGAACTTGATCCCGTTGCCTTCGCGGGTCTTACCCTTCATCCACTCGCCGGTGGCTTGGCCGATCCGGAGATCGCCTGTGACTGCTGTCCAGTCGCGACTTTTGGGTTGACCCAGGGCGGGCTGCCGTTGTCCTCGACGAGGAGACGTTTACCCACTGGGTGCGTCCGTTCTGGGGTCAGTCGAACTATCGCAGGGCTTCGCCGAGGCGAGCGGCGGGCGTGAGGTCGGCGGCGAGACCGCCGCCGGTCGCAGCCCGGGCAAGAGCGCGACCCAGCGCAGGTGCCTGCTTGAACAGATTGTGACCAGCCACGAAAAGGACAGAGTCTGCCTCCCACACGGCCACGCCGTCCTCGCTCCATGGGAGGTCGGTCACCCAGCAGTGAAGAAAGTCGCGCGGCTCTGGGTGGAGACCGGGCAGCGCCCGTGTCACGTATTCGCGTGCGCGTTCGTCCAGCGATCGAATCGCCGCAGGGTCGATGAACGTTCCGTCGTCGCGGACGCCGACGGTGTCGCTGAGTCCGACCGAATAACTGCTGTTGCCCGGTAGCGGCGTCGCGTACACGCCGACTTCGCCGAAGACGCCGCTGCTGTCCTGCAGGCATGCGACTCGCGCCGGGGCGGCGGCTTTCACGTCGAAGGTCAGCCGGACGTGTGCGGCAAGGCGAACCGGCAGCGACAGGCCGACGCTGCGTGCTAAGCGGGCGGTTTCGCGGCCGGCGCACACGACCACCTTGGAGTAGACAGCCCGGTCGGTGACGCTGCGCACCTCGACCGTCCCGTCGGCGCGGGGATCGATGGAGATGACCTCTGCGGTGGTGACGGCATCTGCGAGGGCACCCGTGAGTGCCGTGATCGCGGTGCGGGTGCGGATCGCGCCGCCCGACTCGTCGAGCACCGCTGGCCCCGAGTACCCAGCGAGCAGCGGCATCCGCTGGGCGAGCTCGGCCGCGTCGATCTCGTGCGCTTCCACGCCGCCGACCTGGTCGAGCACCCGCAGCCGCGTCAGGGCGCTGTCTCCGATCGCCACGACACCGTCTGATGAGACCAGCTCGACGTCGAAGTGTTCGGCCCACTCGTCCCATACGCCGCGGCTTTCGCGCGCGAAAGCGACGAGTCGCGGGTCGTCGTGGGCATGCCGGAAGATCCGCGACTCGCCCGCGGACTGACCCGTTCCGGGCAGACCGGCCTCGTACAAGCGCACCGGCACGCCCTGCTCCTGCAGCGCGTACGCCGTCGACAGACCGACGATCCCGCCCCCGATCACTGCTACCTCGGGTGAACGCGTCGGGGCAACGTCGTCGTCAGTTCCTGTCATCGCGGTTCCTCGATCTGTTAGGGATGGGCGATAGGTCGCAAGAGAAGGGGCCGCTGCCGCGTCATGGGCGGGCTGTGTCAGCCCGATGACGCCGCGCAGCGACCCCTCCGCTCGGGTCTCGTGCTCCGAATCCGTGGTGTCAGGCGGGGAGCTTGGAAGCCAGGACGTCGAGCTTCTCGATCGTGGGTTCGGAGAACAACGTGCCGGTGTTCTCGCCGAGCGCTTCCGCCACGGGTCCGGACAGGTGGGCATCACGTCCGGCGTCGTCCGGAAAGACGTCGAAGATGCCGAACGAGGTCGGCCCGAGGCGGATCGCGAACCACGCGGTGGTCGCCGGCTCTCCCTCGACCAGCCCACGGCCGCTGTCGAGGAAGTCCTTCACCTCGTCCTCCTTGCCGGGCAACGCGTCGAACCTGACCAGCAATCCCTTGGTCACACTCATTATGTCTCCTATTCCTTTGTCGTGGTGCCCGCGAGTTGGGACACGAGCGCGTCGCAGAACGCCGACAGATCGTCGGGCGAGCGGCTGGTGATGAGATTCTTGTCGACCACGACCTCCTGGTCGACGACGTCGGCGCCGGCGTTGCGCAGGTCCGTGCGGATGCTCGGGAAGGACGTCAGGGTGCGACCAGTGACCACGCCGGCCTCGATCAACGTCCACGGTCCGTGACAGATCGCCGCCACCGGCTTGCCACTCTCGACGAAGTCCCGGACGAAGGAAACGGCGTCCTTGTCGACCCGGAGCTGGTCGGGGTTCACCGTCCCGCCGGGAAGCAGCAGGGCGTCGTAGTCGCCCATCGAGGCGTCGGCGACCAGCCCGTCGACGGTGAACGTGCCCGCTTCATCCAGGTCGTTCTTACGGGCCTTGATCTCGCCGTCGTGGATCGACAGGACCTCGGTCCGGGCGCCGGCCCGGTCCAGAGCCTCGCGGGGTTGCTCGAGCTCGACGCGCTCGACCCCATCCGCGGCGAGGATCGCGACCCTCTTGCCCTGCAGATCTGCTGCCATGTCAGTTCGCCTTCTTTCCGCTGGACATACCTGGCTTGATCACGACCTTGGTCCAGCCCTCGGACCTGGCGTCGAAGTTCCTGTAGGCGTCGGCGGCCTCTTCCAGCGAGATCTCGTGGGAGACGATCCAGGACGGCTTCGCCTTGTCAGCCGCGATCAGATCCCGGAGCCGACGGTTGTACCGCTTGACCGGGGCTTGACCGTTGCCCATGGTCTGCCCCTTGAACCAATGGGTGCCGAAGTCGATGGCCGCCTTGCCCTGCTTGGCCAAGTCGTCCTTGGCACCTGGATCCTGGGGGACGAACACGCCAACGGTGCCGATCCCGCCGGTGAAGCGCACTGCGTTGATGAGCATGTTCAAGGTGGCCGCCGTGTCTTCATTGCCCTGAGGATCATGGGCCTGATAGCCCACGCACTCGCAGCCACGGTCGGCTCCGAGCCCCATCGTCTCGTCCAACACCGCCTGCACCGGGTCGGTCTTGGAGTCGTCGATGGCAATCGCACCGATCTGCTCAGCCAGCGCGAGCCGGTCGGGGTGGCGATCGACCACCATCACCTTCGCGGCCCCCTTGATCGTCGCGGACAGGGCAGCCATCAGCCCCACCGGTCCGGCCCCGGCGATCACGACGCTGTCGCCCGGGATCACGCCGGCCATCTCGGTGGCGTGGTAACCGGTGGGGAAGATGTCGGAGAGCATGACGTAGTCGTTCTCCTTCTCCTGCGCATCCTCACCCAGGCGCAGCGCGTTGTGGTCGCCGAATGGGACCCGGAGCAGCTCCGCTTGGCCTCCGCCGTACGGGCCCATGTCTGCAAATCCGTATGCCGCACCGGCGGCGGACGGGTCAGGCTGCGTGGTCAGGCAGTAATTCGTGAAACCGCGCTCGCAGTTCTTGCAGAACCCGCACGAGATGTTGAAGGGCAACACGACCCGGTCGCCCACCTTGACCTTCTCCACGCCCTTACCGATTTCCACCACCTCCCCCATGTTCTCGTGGCCGAACGTGCGGCCCTGCTCGAAGGAGGTCCGGCCCTCATACATGTGCAGGTCCGAGCCGCAGATGTTGGTCGTTGTCACCTTGACCAGCACGTCGGTGGGCCGTTCGATCTTCGCGTCCGGAACATCCGTGACCGCGACATCTCTGGGCCCCTGATAGACGACAGCCTTCATGGCGAGTCTCCAATGGTTGTGCTTGGCAAACCTCTGACTACCTCACACTCACACGGGGACGATGCCGCGTCAACCGAATGGAGGCCATCAGGCTATGCCTCACGCCGCCCAGCAACGCCACCACCGCAACCGCCCCCGACCAGCTACCCCAAGGACTCACAGGGTGAACCGCCCCCGGGTTTCCCGCCGCCTCCTTTTCGAGTCGAGGAGGATGGTTGTATGCCGAAGAACATCGATCCCGCGGTCAAAGAGCGGGCGCTGCGGATGGTGGCCGAGCACCGCGGTGAGTACGCGACGCTGACGGCCTGCTGCGACCAGATCGGCCACCGTCTGGGATTCGGCAAGGAGACGGTCCGGAGGCGGGCGGTGCAGGCCGACCTCGAACCGGCATCCGACGCCCACTGGCCATCGCCGCCTTCACATCAGCCCACTCGACCACTGGCCACCTCCCCCACCTACCACCCACTGTGGCAGACACCCGCACCGCGGTCGTGACTACGCCCGATGTGGGGCGAACGGACCCGCGCCCGCCGCCACAGCAGCAAGAGTCGGCACGCTTCCGGCGCCGAAAGTTAGCCCATGTCCGATATCCAGACGTTATGACAAGCTAACGATGCCAAGTTGTAAATCCCGCGAACTCGACCCCTCCCAGAGGCCGGTCGTTGACCGGGCGGATGACGGGCGCTGGCGGTAGCTCACAGGGGAAGCAGAATGCTGGCCAGGCCCAGTGCGGCACACACGCCGAGCACTCGGAGGATCGGCCAGCGCAGCGCGAAGATCATCACGAACGCGATGAGGGTAATACCCACCGCGACCGGGTTCACCGACGCGAGCTCGGGCAGGGTCATCCGCACCGGTCCCCAGGTCCAGTTGCCGGTGGTGGTGAACAGGGTGTTGAGCGCGAAGTACAGGGCGAGGTTGGCGATCACCCCCACCACGGCGGCGGTGATGCCGGTCAGCGCCGCGGAGATCGCGGTGTTGTGCCGTAGTCGCTCCACATAAGGGGCGCCCAGCAGGATGAACAGGAAGCTGGGGACGAAGGTCACCCAGGTGACCAGGAGAGCTCCCAGGACCGCCGCGACCCACGGGTCCAGGCTGCCGGGGTTGCGGTAGGCGGCCAGAAACCCAACGAACTGCACCACCATGATCAACGGCCCCGGGGTGGTCTCGGCCAGGGCCAGGCCGCGCACCATCTCCCCGGGCGCCAACCACCCGTAGGTCTCCACCGCCTGCTGGGCGATGAACGCCAGGACCGCGTAGGCGCCGCCGAAGGTCACCACGGCGGTGAACGAGAAAAACAGTCCCTGGGTCGTGAAGATGCTGTGTACTCCGAACACCGCGACCACCGCGGCGATCGGCGCCGCCCACAACCCCAGCCCGATCGCCAGAATCCGCACGAAGCGGCCCCGGCTGGGTCGGTCATCGTGCAGCGCGTCATCGGCGATAACCGGGGCCGGCCCGGACCGGTCGTCCCCGCCGTGGGGGGTGCCAGCGAAGCCCGGGACCCGGCGCGAGAGCACCCATCCGGCCAGCGCGGCCAAGGCGATCACGACAGGGAACGGCACCGCGAAGACGGCGAGGGCGGCAAAAGCACCCACGGCGAGGGCGATCAGGGCCGGGTGGGTCAGCGACCTCCCGGCCACCCGCAGTACGGCCTGGGCGACGATGGCCAGCACGGCCGGAGCGAGCCCGGCGAAGACGGCAGAGACGGCGGTGGTGTCACCGTAGGCGACGTAGACCGCCGACAGCGCGCCCAGCGCGACCACCCCGGGGAGCACGAACAACGTGCCGGCTGCGATCCCGCCGCGGGTGCCGTTGAGGAGCCACCCCAGGTAGATCGAGAGCTGCTGGGCTTCGGGGCCGGGCAGGAGCATGCAGTAGTTCAGGGCGTGACTGAACCGCCGTTGCCCGATCCACCGCCGGTCGTCGACCAGCACGCGCTGCATGACGGCGATCTGTCCGGCCGGGCCGCCGAAGGTCTGTAGGGAGATCAGGAACCACACCCGAAGGGCGTCCCGGAAGGGCACCAGATCCCGGGCGGGCGGAGGAGGATCCGTGGGCGCAGAACCTATGGGCGCGGGGCCGGGGTCCCCGGGAACGGCGTCATTGTGTCCGGTGCTCATGCGGGATCACGTCCGATCAGTCCCTGGCGGCGGTAGTACTCGTACAACCCGTCGAAGACGGGGCCGGAGACGGCCAGGGTGTTCTCATCGCTGCCGATCATCGACAGTCCGCGCAGGACCACGTCCAGTCCCGAAGCCTCGGGAGCGTCGTACCGCTCGTCCTCCAGGTCGGCCTCGTGCACGATCTGCGCGATCCTCCATAGCGCCTCGTCCGTGAGCTCGTACCGGCGCAGGATGGTCTCGAAACTGCAGTCGCCACCGTGGTGGCCCAGTTCGACGCCACGCATGTCGAAGGGGATCGCCTGGTCGGGCACCTCGAGTGGGTCGGCGACGAACACGAACTCGGCCCCGGGGTCAATGTGGCGTCGGATCAGCCACGCGCATGCGGCGCGGTCGATGTGGATACCGGCGCGGGTGGACCACTTCATGTTCTCTCCTGGTCGATGTGATCGGGGTGTAGGGCCTCCACCGCGTCCCGGGCCATCTGACGCTCCGGCGGGGGGAAGTAGTCGCGTCGAGCGATGCGGCGGAGTCGCTCGCGTAGTCGCGTGAGCGCGCGCAGGCGTTCGGTCTCGCCCATGGCGCGGGCCGCAGCGGCGTCGTCCAGCACCTCGCGGTACTCGGCTGCCCGGTCGCGGGCCATGGATAGGGCGAGTTGGCGTTCCTGGGCCTGCGCGGCGGGACGTGCCAGCCACACGGTGGCGGACCCCCCGGCCTCCAGTACCTCGTCGGCGATCCAGTCCAGGTGCTCCCGCGTGCGTGCATCGGCTGGGAGTGCGACGAGACCGTCACCGATCTGGGCGACCCCGAGCTTCTTGAGCTTGCGCCACACGGCGATGCGCGGAGTGGACGGCTCGCGCGGGATCCGGTAGCTCAACAACACCCACTCCCCTGGTCCGGAATCTCTAGCGCCACCATTCATGCCGGGCACGCGACCGCCGCCTCTGCAAGCCCGACTCGGCCGGACAGCGCGCACTCCGGTTGCCTCATGTCACTCTCTTCACTCACTAGCGGGTCCGCTGAGGCCCTGGAACTACTTCACCCGGTCGGCACCTTCCCGAACTTAGGCCCATGTAACCATGGTTACACCACGAATTGCCAGGAGCCGTAGCGGCTGACCCGGGCCGGGGGCCTCGCGGGCGACGTTCATGGCATCGGAGATCAGGAGGTCGACGGAGAGAACCTGCGGCCGGGCGCGCTGAAGGACCCACGTATGTTGTGTCGCAAAAGACGATCCTCCGACACGACACCTGCCCCGCGTGGTCCGTACCTAGGACTGGCGCAGCTCGAATCCTGTCGGCGGCCCGTGCAACGGTGGCATAGGAGTGCAGCGCAAAAGAAGTGTGCGCATCAGCGTCTTGCGCGACACCAGCGGAACTTAGATCGTCTATCGTCCGGGCCGTGGCCATCAAGAATGGGGCCCTTGACCGATGACGGCCGCGGCAGACGCCTAGGCTTGAGGAACAGCCCGCCGAACCCGGTCAGGAACCGACTCATGCGCCGAAGGAGGTCAGACCGTGGCAACCAACGACCAGCTCAAAGCGCTCGTGAAAAGCCATGCCGACGGTGATGACCCTCAGTTCTACGCGGTTGCGATGCAGGTGGCTGCGAAGGCCGCACGCTCAGGACAGTCGAAGTTCGCAAAAGACCTCCGCGACCTAGTAGATGACCTTCGCCAGCGAAGCTCGGTGGCCGGTGTCGCGGCCGTCGTGCCCGTCACCCAACCTCGCGGCGAACTGGGCTCACTGTTGACCGTCAGTTACCCAGACTCGCGCCTCGGCGATCTCGTCTTGTCTGACGATCTGGCCGCACGACTGAAGCACGTCCTTCTTGAGCAACGTCAGCGGGACATGCTCGCTCGCCACGGTCTTCGTCCCGCTCGGCGACTGCTACTGATCGGACCACCCGGTACCGGCAAGACCTCGACCGCGCGTGTCCTGGCCGGTGAGCTCGGACTGCCACTGTTCGCGATACGCCTGGACACCATCATCACCAAGTTCATGGGGGAGACAGCGGCGAAACTTCGCCTAATCTTCGACGCTCTCGTCGAGACACGGGGGGTCTATCTGTTCGACGAAGTGGACGCCCTCGCAGGAGACCGCGCTGCAGCGAACGACGTTGGCGAGATCCGTCGAGTCTTAAACTCGTTCCTTCAGTTCTTAGAAGAGGACACCTCGGAAAGCCTGATCATAGCGGCCACAAACCATCCGCAGCTGCTGGATAACGCACTGTACCGGCGGTTCGACACGATCATGGAGTTCACCTTCCCCGACGACACAAGCGCCCAAGCAGTTATCAAGAATCGGCTGGCGTTATTTCACATCAGTAACCTCAGCTGGCCCCGCGTTGTCGCAGCTTCCCGCGGACTCAGCCATGCCGAAATTGCGACCGCCGCGGAGAACGCCGCCAAACGCAGCGTTCTCGCTGGCCGCACGCGGATCCTCACCGACGACCTAGTTGCAGCCCTCGAAGAGCGGCCGCGTCTCACCGGCCAGCATGATCAGAGCGTGTAAGCGGCATGGCTGAACGTGACCGCCCACACGTAGTGGTCCCTGCGCCACCACGGTCCGAGCCCTTCACTATCCCCACAGGTGGCGGTGGCACCGACAGTTCAGTGTTCTCAGGGGATCGACGTCGACACGGCTCGGCGCTTGCCCAACAGTACGAAGCCGCTCTAGTGCCTCCGGTCAACATGCCAGAGAGTGAGGGGAGCTATATCTCGTTCCTTTCGTTTCCTGGTCTTGAGTTGGTCCTTGAGAGCCTGGACGTTCAGCGGTCCGGCGAACAGCCCGAGCTTGTGGCAGTTCGCGAGGCAAACTCCGAGGACGGCCCTGTTCAGGTCGCGACCGTCTATATCCCGGACGGCAAGAAGGAATACTTCCTAAAGCAGCTGGCCCAATACGTCGCGTCATCAGATGAGGAGAATCCGCGCAACTCCGCTCTGGTAGACGGAATCCAGTCCATCCGTCGAGCCACGATCCGAGAACTCTGGACGGACTCCGACGAGCTTTTCTCCTCCGATCCTTCGGAGACGAGATGGTGGGAAGTGTGGCTACGTAGACGCGACGGCAATGAACTCCGCCGGTTTACGAGTTTCGCCACCGCACATGACCTCGGCACCAGCAATCACTATCTTGGGTTCGGCGAACGAACCGTCGTGCTGCTGTACGCCACAGCTGATCAGCTCGCCGAGGCGTTCCATTCGCTCGACGACATCGCCGAACTTCGGCAGCCGAACGACGCCGCAAGTTTCCTTGCCGAACTGCCCGCCGCAGAGCAGGCTGAGTGGGTTGAAGAACTCCAGCAACGGCTTCGCCCGGCATCGGTCGGCGCTCCCGCCGTGTGCATCTTGGACACTGGGGTGCAAGCCGATCATCCGCTTCTGAGAGACTCAATCGCCGAGACGGACCTTTATGTTGCAGATCCGCTCTGGCAGCACCGGCCCGTGCACAGGCACGGAACCGAGATGGCTGGACTCGCTTTGTACGGCGACCTCGACGGAGCCGTGCAAGAGACGGCCACCATCAAGCTTCGCCATCGCCTCGAATCGGTGAAATTCCTGCCCGACCGCGGAGGCAACAACCGGGATCTGTACGGCGCCGTCACCGCTCGCGCTATTGATCAGCCCGAGATCCAAGCAGCAGATCGTCCCCGGGTGTTCATGCTCGCTATCACTGCGCCGCGTTCAGGCCTTGCAGTGGGGGAAGAGGTATCAACGACTACTATCGAGGCGGGCAAACCTTCCTCCTGGTCGGCATCGATCGACGCGCTGGCATATGGCCGCGCCATCGACGACACAGACCCAGAGTTCACCTACCTCGATCGCGACGAACCCAGACGACCACGATTGTTCGTCGTCTCAGCTGGCAACATCCGTGACGTTAACGGCACCGACGATCACCTCAGTCGAAGCGACGTCGAACCCGTCGAAGACCCTGCCCAGTCCTGGAACGCGCTCACAGTAGGCTCCTTCTCCTCCCACGACGACATGTCGGGAGCACCCGTCGATTTCGCCGGCTACCGGCCCATTGCCCCGCGTGGCGAACTCTCCCCGGTCAGCCGCACCTCAGTCCTGTTCGATCGTAAGAAATGGCCCTTCAAACCCGACGTCGTTGCTGATGGCGGAAACGTCGCTGCCTCACCCGACAGAACCCACGTCGACACCCCTCCCAATCTCGCGCTCCTGACCACGCGCTTCCGCACCCCCGGCGCGGGCTTCTTAACCACAACTCGCGACACCTCCGCAGCCACCGCCTCGGTCGCCGCGATCGCCGCCGACATCTACGCCGCTTATCCCAATCTGCGTCCCGAAACCGTGCGCGCGTTGATCGTCCACTCCGCCGAATGGACCGATGCCATGCGCGATCGCTTCAACGCCGAATCGAGCAAGGCCGCGCTCACGGCGCTTCTGCGCCGCTACGGGATGGGGGTACCCAACTCGGACCGAGCACTGTACAGCGCCACCGATGCACTCACACTTGTCACTGAAGCGCGGATTCGCCCGTACCAGCGCACGGGCACGAGCAACGCGGGTAAGACTCGTGAGATGAATCTTCACGAGCTGCCGTGGCCGATTTCGCAGCTCGACGAACTCGGTGCGGCGAAAGTTCGGATGCGCGTCACTCTCTCGTACTTCATCGAGCCGAACCCCTCCAGTCGCGGGTGGGCCGGCCGCTACCTCTACCCCTCTCATGGACTACGGTTTGCGACCCGACGTCCCGAGGAAAGCGTGGATTCGTTCCGACAACGCATCAACACCCGCGCGCGTCCCGACGGCACAAAGCCGCCGAGTCTGGATACCGAAGCAGGCTGGATGTTCGGAAGCAACCAGCAGCAAGCCGCAGGCTCGCTCCATACAGACATCTGGCAGGGGACCGCCGCCGCCCTCGCAAGTAAGGGCGCAATCGCCGTCTACCCAGTCGCAGGCTGGTGGAAAAAGCGCGGCAAAGACGATCAAAGTGATCAGGGCGTCGACTACTCCCTCATCGTCAGTATCGAATCGCCCGAGGTCGACGTCGACCTGTGGACGCCCGTCTATCAGCAGGTCCAGCCGGCTATCGAAACCACCATCTGACGTCGGCACAGCCGGGGGCACGGATAAGTGACACTTGATCCGTGGTGTCGGCAGAACCCTGAACAGCGCAACTGGGCCGCTCATCGATGGTCACGGCGTGTGACGTTGGAGGGCGCGGTACAGCGTCGAGCGACCCACTCCAAGATCACGAGCGATGGCCGAGGGTCCCTCCCCCGCCTCGATGCGGGCGCGGGCCTTATCGACCTGCTCAGCGGTCAGGACGCGTTTGCGTCCCTTGTATTTGCCCTTCGCCTTAGCGATAGCGATGCCCTCGGCTTGGCGTTCACGGATGATGGCCCGCTCAAACTCGGCGAACGCCCCGAGCAGCGAGAGCATCAGATCCGCTCGAGGATCCTGGGCGCCGGCGGCGTAGGTGGCCCGCTCGTGGACGAACTCCACGCTCGCGCCCTTCGCGGTGATCTCACCAACGATCTGTTTCAGATCGACCAGTGAACGGGCGAGTCGATCCATCGAGGCGACCACCAGCTCATCACCGTCCCGGAGATACCTGATGCACTCTTCGAGCTTCACGCGATCCGCGCGCGAGCGTGCCGACTGCTTCTCGACATAGACCCGGTCGCACTCCCCCACCGCCTCGAGTTGACGCGCCTCGTTCTGATCCGCGGCCGACACCCGCACGTACGCCACCCGCTGCAGTAGTGCCCCATAGAGTGGTGTAACTCGGTGGCCGAGATCGTCTGCGATTCCGT